>SXVE01000288.1 GCA_005790265.1 Acidobacteriota bacterium
CAAATTACGAACGCGTAAAACGAATTGCGCTGCTCGAAAACGAATTGACAGTGGAAACGGGCGAGCTCACGCCGACCCTCAAAATCAAACGCCGCGTTGTCAATGAAAAATACGCCGATGTTATCGAGAAAATTTACGCCGATTCGGAAAAATCTAAATCTTAAATACTTCTTTTGCTCTTTTTTATTATTTGCCGTTATCCTGTAAAAGCAATTCTAATAATTCTTTGACCATCTAAAATCGCGCTCTAAACAGCGATTTATAATTTTTTGGGAAGGCGATATGAACAATTTTTTTACAGCCAATTTAGCGGAAGTTGACCCGATTATTTCAGAAGCGATTGACGATGAAGTGCGGCGGCAGGCGAACGGTCTGGAGCTTATCGCGTCGGAAAATTTCGTCTCCGAAGCCGTGCTTCAGGCGATGGGTTCGGTTTTTACGAACAAATACGCCGAAGGTTATCCGAAAAAACGTTATTACGGCGGCTGTGAATTTGCCGATGTCGTCGAGCAGCTTGCGATTGACCGCGCGAAAGAGATTTTCGGCGCGGAACATGCGAACGTGCAGCCGCATTCGGGCGCGCAGGCGAATATGTCGGTGTTTTTGGCGTCATTAAATCACGGCGACAAGATTCTCGGAATGAATTTATCGCACGGCGGACATTTGACGCACGGGCATCCGATGAATTTTTCGGGCATTAATTACGAAGTTTCCGATTACGGCGTTTCCAAAGAAACAGAAACGATTGATTACGACGAATTGCGTAAAATTGCCGAAGAAAAACGACCGAAAATGATCATCTGCGGCGCATCGGCTTATCCGCGAATAATAGATTTCGAGAAAATCGGCGAAATCGCCAAATCAATCGGCGCGATTCTGTTCGCCGACATCGCGCACATCGCCGGACTCGTCGCCGCCGGACTTCATCCGTCGCCGATTCCGCACTGCGATTTCGTCACGACAACGACGCATAAAACTCTGCGCGGTCCGCGCGGCGGTTTGATTTTATGCCGCGAAGAATCAGCGAAAGCGATTGATAAAGCCGTTTGTCCCGGCGTTCAGGGCGGACCGCTCGTGCATATTATCGCGGCAAAAGCGGTCGCGTTCGGCGAAGCTTTGCGCGAAGATTTCAAAGCGTATCAGCAGCAGGTTTTGAATAACGCGAAAGTTCTGGCGGAAACGCTGCAAACAGAAGGTTTACGCATTGTCTCCGGCGGAACGGACAATCATTTGATGCTCGTTGACGTGTTCGCGGGCGGGCAGGGAATTACCGGAAAAGTCGCCGAAAAAGCTCTCGACGCGGTTCATATTACGGTTAATAAAAACACGATTCCGTTCGATACGAATTCGCCGTTTACCGCGTCGGGAATTCGTCTGGGAACGCCCGCGCTGACGACGCGCGGAATGAAAGAAGCGGAAATGCGCCTGATCGGAAAACTGATCGCCGCCATTATTCGCGAACCGGAAGCGGAAGACGTTAAATCTCGCGTCAAAAAAGATGTGACGGAATTGTCGGCACGATTTCCGCTTTACGCGCTCCGCGCCGCCGGCAGCGAAAAAACCGAAGCGATTTCGGCAGTCTAAGAGAATTCGTTTTGAAAATTACAGAAAAGAAAAGCATTTAATATTTTTAGATAAAACTCGACAAATTTTAGTGAAAAACCGTCTTTCTTTGTTTGTTTGAAGCGGTTCGACGAAGGTCAAAACAAAAAAATAGTTTATGAGCAATCTGTCTGATATCGGCTTTCCCGTTCAAAGCGAGCAGGATGTCAACGAAATGATTACGATGATTCTGGAAAAACAGATGGTCGAACAAATCACCTGTCCCAACGGTTTTTATTACAAATCGGCGGACGAATCGGGCGCGGAAATTTATTTGCAGGGAAATAGCAATCAGGAATTAATCGGTTTCAACCCGCATTACGCCGGAAAAAGCAGCTTTACGGTTTGTTTGACCAAAGCGGTCGAGCGCGATTCTTCAGAGCTTGACGGCGGTTTTTTCGCGTGGGCGAATCCGCGCGTCGCAAACGAGCCGGAAACCGGAGAATATCCGTTTGTTTTTGACGTGCCGGATTTTCGGGTCAACGAAAACATGCAGTTTCCCCGCAATGCCCGAATTCAATTGACCGCTTTCGCTTCAAATGATTTTAATATTTACGAAAGCGAAGCGGAATTTAATGACGCGCTCGAAATGGAAACAGACATTGCCGTCAAGTCGTTTGCCGCGAGCGGTTTGTTTATGCGGGACGAAGCCGCGACGCCGATTGAGCCGCCGCGCCCGATTGGAGTTGTGAGCGGCGTAGTCAAAGAATACGAACTAAAACAAAATCAAATGACCAACGAAAAATTTTATTGGTTTCTCATCGAAACGCGCGGCGGTGAAATTGATCTGGTCGCCGATCAAAAGCTGATTTCCGGCGAGCCGCGAAAAGGCGAAATCGTGCGCGCGCACTGTTGGCTGTCCGGACGCATCATTGAATAAGAATTTGATTACCGCAAAAAAAGAGCGCGCCGAATATTTATTATTCGGCGCGCTCTTTTTTTGCATTTTAACTACTTAATTATAATGTTCGACTTAATTTTATTCGCCGTCGTCTTCAAGATCGAGCTGTTCGAGAATTTGTCGCGCTTCTTCCGAATCGAATTCAAAAGCCTGCTGCTCGATTGCGTTAATTCCGATTTCAGCGTAAATCGGATCGTCGAGCAGCGTCAAAAGCGACGAAACCGGAACGAGCGCCAGCGTTTCATACGCGACGGCGCGAATTTGCGGCGCTTCGGTCTGACGCACGATTTCCGCAATTTCGCCGACCGAAAAGCGGCTCGGCAGCAAATCGGCAAGCTTGTCGAACTTGTTGTAATCGTTTTGTTTGAGAACGCGTTCGGCAAGCTGAATGAAAATCTCGGCTGACGCGGTTTGCGTTTGCAAAACGCGCACGCACGTTTCCGCCAAACGACGAATCTCCGCTGATTTTTCGCTGTCCTGCGAAATTTCGGCGTTTTTTTCCTGTTCGTCAAGCGCCGTCAGCAGACGGCTCAACTCCCAATCGGATTGTGTGTCGTAAGAAAATTTTTGCGTTTGAGCGATTGGCGCGGAACTGACCGCTGACTGAAGCGCGCCGACAAGCATTTTTTTTGTAACGGGGCGCAAGCCTTCCCAAACTTTCTCGACTCGCGAACCGAAATTTTTAATCATCATTTCAACCAAAAGTTAGTTTGCGCCCGACTTTAGTTTGTTGTCAAGCAAAGTTTTTTGATGAAGAGAACGACGAAATAGATGTTCGGTGAATGAATCACGCCGGTTTTCCGCGATTGCGGTGCAGTAAAATTGCCGTCAAAAACGGTAAGTCGAATCTTGTCTTAACTGAAAGAATTACTCGTTTCCAATAATTAATCGGCAATCAATCGGCGCGCATGCGCTTTTCCGTTGCGCGCAAAACGTCTTCGCGAATGTCATCGGCAATGTCTTCTTCAAAAACTTCGACGAGCGCGAACGGCGCTTCGCTCAATCGCCGCAGTTCCCAGGTTTCGCCGCCGTGTTTCGCCGGTCGCGAAAACCACACGCCGTTTAATCTGGAAGTAACGATCTCCGCCGCGCCGAATAAATTTTGCAGCGAATCGGTCAAATTCACGCGCAGCTCGTCCGACAGCAAAACGCGGCGCACGTTCCAGCCGTGTTTTTTGTAAAGCGCCAGAATTTCGTTAATCGTCGCAACGTTAATCATTTTTTCTCCGCTTTGCGTGACGAATCTTTGACGGCGCTGTTGGTTTCCGGCTTGCCGGACGTGAAATTACCGTTGAAATTTCCCGGCAGCGGCACGAGTTTGTTGCTCATCGAATTCGTCGCCTCGGTTTCGATTTGCGACAATCCTTTGCCCGGTGATTGATACGTGTTGCTGAACTGATCGCCGACAGCGAGTTTCCAGCCGCCGTTTTCGTTGATAAAAGCGGTTTCCGTCCAAGCGTTTTCTTTCGCGTCCCAAACTTCGATGGCGCCCATATTGTCTTTAATGCGTTCATCGCGAATCTCCGGCAGCGATTCGGCGAAAGTCGTCGCGAGAAAACCGTTTTCGTAAACTTTTTCAAGCGGCGTGTTATTACGTTGCGAAACCATTTGACCGAATGCGACGGTTTTTTCCGACATCATCGCTTTGATCGCTTCGGTTTGTTTGCTTTTTACCGCTGCGTAAAGCTGTTTATACGCTTCAGTCGGCGACGGCGCGGTGCTTTTCGGCGCTTTTTTCGCATCGTTTTTCGCTTCGGTTTCAGCGTTTTGTTTCTGGCACGCAACGCTGAAAATCGCGAAAACGGCGAAAACAGCGGCGATAAGTTTTTGATTAAGGGCGTAATTCATTTTGTATATTTAATGGCGTCCGTTTATTTTGAAAGATATTTTACCAAAAAGTTTCGTCGCGCGTCGCGAGAAAAGTGAATTAGCGGATTATTACGCGAGAAAAATTCCGCGCGATTTGGAATTTTTCCGCGCGGCGCGAATGCAAAAAACTCGTCGGCTGAACGGCGATTTCGATTTGCCGAAGCCGAACGCCGCGATTTACTATTTGACGATTTTAGGTTTATCATTCTAGCAAAAAACGGTTTGCCGAATTTTATGAAATACTGCCCCAACTGCCAGACGCGCTACACCGACGACACGCTCAAATTTTGTTTGCAGGACGGAACGCCGCTGAACGATTTGCCCGACAGCGAACCGCCAACCGTCGTTTTCGGCGAAACGGAAACCGTCGTCGAGCCGCGCCGCGTCGAACCGCTGCGCATCGAAATTCCGCAAACCGCCGCTGAACGCGAATGGGAACCGAGCCGTGAAACGCGCGTCGCGCCGCCCGTGCAGACGACCGCGCCGCCGAAAAAATCGAAAACTTTTCTCATCGTAACGGCAACCGCTCTAGTTACGCTTTTGCTGCTCGCCGTCGGCGGAGTCGGCGCGTGGCTTTATCTGCGCGGCAATCGCAATGAAGTCGCCGGAACTAATCGCAGCAACATATCTAATCAGCCGGTTCAATCGAACGTCAACGCGAAAGCGAACACGAAACCGACCGCGACGCCGACTGCGACGCCGAAAACTGAAACGAATTCCGCCGCCAACGAAGTTTTCCCCGACGCCAGTCCGTCGCCCGCCGCCGATCTTGATGAAATCAAAAACGAAGTCGCCGACCGCGTGAATGATTGGACGGCGCTTTCGGAAACGCGCAACTTAAACGCGTATATGAATTTTTACGCCGACACGGTTGATTATTACCAGAAAAAAGTGGTCAGCGCCGATTTCGTGCGCAGCGATAAACAGAGAGCTTTCAGCCAATTCGATTCGATTGAAATGAATGTCAGCAATTTAAACGTCACGCCGGAGCCGGACGGCAATCGCGCGACGGCGGTTTTCGATAAAGAATGGGTTTTTGAAGGCGAAGAAAAATATTCGGCGGGAAAAGTGAAAACGCAGCTGCAAATGAAAAAAATCAACGGTCAATGGCGCATTACGGGCGAGCGCGATTTGAAGGTTTATTATATTGAATAAAAAAAGCGCCGCTTATTTCAATTTATTTCAATGGAAACGATGAACAAAGAAAACAGCGAAATATTCGTGCGTTCGGCTGACAACAAAGACTGCGCGAACGTGCAGAAACTGGTTTTCGAGGTTTTGCGCGAATACGGTTTGCAGCCTGATTTGGCGAAAACTGATCGTGACCTCGCCGATCTCGAAGCCAATTACATCAATCGCGGCGGCGTTTTTGAAATTCTGGAAGACGCGCAGGGAAATCTTTTGGGCACGGTCGGACTTTATCCGGTTGACGGCGCGACGGTCGAGCTGCGCAAAATGTATTTCGCAAAAACTCTGCGCGGGCGCGGTTTCGGCAAAATCACTTTGCGGCGAATGATCGAAACGGCGCGCAAAGCGGGTTTTAATAAAATTTATCTCGAAACGGCGAGCGTTCTCAAAGAAGCGGTCGGGCTTTATCAATCTTTCGGTTTCGAGCCGACGTGCGAAAAACATACCGCGCGCTGCGATCAGGCTTTTTTTCTCAATCTCTGAAGCTCCAATCGTTTTCCGCGTGCGCCGCGTCAAGTCAAACAAAAAATCAGACAAATCAAAAAGAAACCGAAGCAAGAAACGAATATTATGCGAGCACTGAAGTTTGCGGACGATGAATTAAAAATCGCGGAAGTTTCCGCGCCTCTGGTTGACAACGAAGCGTTGATTCGCGTCACAAAATCGGGAATTTGCAACACCGATTTGGAAATCGTGCGCGGCTATGCCGGATTTTCCGGAATTATCGGTCACGAATTTGTCGGCGTCGTTGAAAAATCGGCGGCGCGACCGGATTTAATCGGCAAACGCGTTGTCGGCGAAATCAACGCCGGCTGCGGAGCGTGCGAAAAATGTCGCGCGGGCGACGCGCGCCATTGCCCGCAGCGAACGGTTCTCGGCATTCTCGGTCGCAACGGCGCGCACGCCGAATTTCTAACTCTGCCCGCCGAAAATCTGCTCGAAGTTCCCGCCGCAATAGACGATGAACAAGCCGTTTTTGTCGAACCGCTCGCCGCCGCGTTCGGCATTACCGAACAAATCGCAATCGCGCCGCAAACGTCGGTTGCCGTTGTCGGCGACGGAAAACTCGGTTTGCTGTGCACAATGTGTCTCGCGCTCGAAAGCGAAAATGTCGTTTTGATCGGCAAACATCGCGAAAAACTTTTGCTCGCTGAGAAACGCGGCATCGAAACGGTTTTGCTCGAAGACGCCGCACGCCTTAATCGAAGTTTCGATGTCACGGTCGAAGCGAGCGGTTCGGAATCGGGATTTGCGACGGCGCTCGATTTATTAAAACCGCGCGGAAAAATGATCTTAAAATCTACTTTTCAAGGCAGAGCGAATTTGGAAATGTGGCGCGTCGTCGTTGATGAAATTTCGATTATCGGTTCGCGCTGCGGCAGATTCGCGCCCGCGCTCGAAATTTTGGCGAGCGGAAAAATCAACGTGTCCGATTTGGTGAGCGAGCGATTTCATTTGAGCGACGGCATTGAAGCGATGCGGAGCGCGGCAGAAAAAGGCGTTTTGAAAGTGATTTTATCAATGGATTAATTCAGAGATTTCCCCGCGCGAAATCGCAGAACCGTCTGCTTTTCAAACAGCGCCGAACGCCTGACAAAATAAATTCGCTAACGTCAATTCTATTTTGATATACTCGAATCATATCAATTTTATTCGTCCGAATCTTTTATTTTAGGGAGAAGTCAGCAATGTTTGAAAACAATCATCAGTTAGTTTTGCGAAGAGTCAAATCGTTTTCTATAGCGGCGATTTTCGCGTGTTCCATTTGCGCCGCGCCGGGTTTTGCTCAGACCGCGCCGACAACCGAAGCTCTAAAAAATTCGGTAACTTCTCCCGAACGGCTTTCGGCATCTTTCGCCGAAGTCGCCAAAATCGTCGAGCCAGCCGTCGTCAATATTGATACGAAAGGAAAAATTCCCGAAGGCGCGGCGCGCGGCGAAACCGCGCCGCCGCAGGACGCCGATGATATTCTCGATTTCTTTCGCCGCCAGATGCCGCGTCGTCCGAGCGCTTCGGTCGGCAGCGGTTTTATCGTTGATAAAGCCGGTTATATTTTAACGAACGCGCACGTCGTCGAAGACGCTTCGCGCATCACCGTGCGGCTCGATTCGGGCGAAGAATACATCGCCAAAGTCGTCGGCACGGATGAGGAAACCGATGTTGCCGTTTTGAAAATCGAAGCCGGAAAAGATTTGCCGACGGTCAAACTCGGCGATTCGGAAGTAACGCGGGTCGGCGATTGGGTTTTAGCCATCGGTTCGCCGTTCGGTTTGGCGCGCACGGTCACGGCGGGAATTATTTCGCAGACCAAACGCGAAACTCCGCAGGCTTCGGCTTTTCAAAAATTCATTCAAACCGACGCGGCGATTAATCGCGGCAATTCCGGCGGACCGCTCGTCAATATGAACGGCGAAGTGATCGGCATCAATTCGCAGATCGCGACCTCGACCGGCGATTACAACGGCATCGGTTTCGCGCTTCCGGCAAACGAAGCGTCGTATGTTTACCGGCAGATTCTGCAAACCGGCAAAGTGCAGCGCGGTTATCTCGGCGTTTTACTCGACACCGTGAAAGCCGAATACGCCAAAGTTTACAATCTGCCGCAAACCGGCGGCGCGATTGTCACCGAAATGCGCGATCCGCAAAGCGCGGCGGCGCGCGCCGGATTGCAGGTCGGCGACGTGCTCGTCGAATTTAACGGGCAAAAAATCAGCAGCGCGCAGGATTTAATCGGCAAAGTCGCTTCGACCAAACCGGACGAATCTGTTAATGTCGTTTATCTGCGCGAAAACGGCGCGAATATTGACCGCAAAACAACCGTAATTAAATTGGGCGAGCGACCGTCGAGAAATGCCTCAGCGAGCAGCGACGAGCGCCGCAAACTGCCGGTTGACGGCGCGAAAGCCGAGTTGAATCCGTTCGGCTTAACGCTGACCGAATTGACGCCGCAAGTTGCCGCCAGTTACAAACTGCAAGGGCAAAAAGGCTTGCTTGTCAAAGAAATCAATCCGGCGAGTTTTATTGCCGATGTCAAGGCTTCCAACGGCTTGGACGCGCTCGACGAAGGCGATTTGATTCAGCGCATCAATCGCGTGAGCGTCACGGATTTGAAAACTTTTAATGACGTGGCAGGAAAATTAAAAGTCGGCGACGCGGTCGTGATGCACGTTTTAAGCAGCAATGGCGCGGGACGCGGCGCGCAGCTGAAAATTGTGCAATTTACAGTGCAGTAAAATCAATTCAAAACTCAAGATTCAGAATTTAAGATTCAAAGTTGAAAAGTTCAACTTTGAATCTTAAATTCTGAATCTATCACTTTTAAATTATGGGAAAACCAGAAAATATAACGAAATCGAAAGCGGCAACTTACCACAATTACATCGGCGGCGAATGGAAACCGAGCGCGTCGGGCGAATATTTTGAAAACACGAATCCGGCGGATGCAAACGATATTATCGGGCGTTTTCCCGTTTCGACGGCGGAAGATGTGAACGAAGCGGTTGCGGCGGCGAAATCGGCAGCGACGCGCTGGCGACGAACGCCCGCGCCGAAACGCGCCGAAATTCTTTTCCGTTTAGCGCGAATTCTCGAACAAAACAAAGACGAATACACGCGCCAGATGACCAGGGAAATGGGTAAAGTGCTGAAGGAAGCGGGCGGCGACGTGCAGGAAGCGATTGACTGCACGTATTACACGGCGGGCGAAGGTCGGCGGCTGCACGGGTTTACGACTCCGGCGGAAATGCCGAATAAATTTGCGATGTGCGTTCGTCAGCCAGTCGGCATCTGCGGTTTGATTACGCCGTTTAATTTTCCGATGGCGATTCCGAGCTGGAAACTCATTCCGGCGCTTGTCTGCGGCAATACGGTCGTTTTGAAATCCGGCGAAGACGTGCCGCTTTCGTCGCTTAATTTGGTCAAAGCGTGCGAAGAAGCGGGAATTCCGGCGGGCGTCGTCAATCTTGTCAACGGTCATCACGTTCCGGGCGAAACGCTCGTCAATCACGAAGACGTGCGC
>SXVE01000289.1 GCA_005790265.1 Acidobacteriota bacterium
CGGCGCATTTATTTCGCCGAACAGCATTCGCGCGTGCTCAATGCGCTGGCAAAACTCGCTTTCGCTGAAAAAAGCTGGTCGAACACGCTTAAATTCGCCGGAGAAATTCTGCACAAAGATCCGTACCGCGAAGACGCGCACCGCCTGATTATGAAAACGTTCGCGGCGCAGGGAAAAAGCGCGAAGGTAAAGGAACAATACGAAACGTTGCAGACGCTTTTGAAAAATGAACTCGGCGTTGCGCCCGCGCCGGAAACGCGCAAAACTTTTCAGGAATTACTCAAATAAAATAGTACGAATCACTAAATTTACCGAGGAGGAGAAACAATGAATAAAAATCTCTTAAACATCTCTTTATTTCCCCGCGCAACGGCATTAATTCTTTTGTGCCTTATCACTCTGACGCCGCTCGCGACTGCGCAAACGGTAATCGGCAATCGAAGCGCAGGCGGCGCGTTTAACAATGCGGGCGTGACGACATTTTCGTGGACTCAAACAATCAGCGGCGGCACAAATCGCGCTGTTTTTGTCGGGATTTCTACTACTTCAGCAGCCGGAGTCGGCGGAATCTGCGCGCTGATCGCGGGCGGCTGCACCGCATTGCCGGGAAATGCATCGCCCGTCGTCGGCGTGACTTACAACGGCGCGGCGCTGACGCAAATCGGTACCGCCGGAAACACGATCAGCCAAACGGCTTTATATTATTTGCTCAATCCGCCGATTGGCACCGGCACGATTGAAGTCACTTTGACGCCGCTGGCGGCAACGCACGCGGTTGGAAATTCAATTTCGTTCAGCGGCGTTAATCAAACGACGCCGACGGCGAATTTTACGCAGGCGTCCGGCTCGACCGCGAATCCCGCCATTCTTGTTTCCGGCGCAGGCGTGACGGCAAACGATACGATTTTTGATAATTTGGCTTCGACGCCGAGCGCCGGATTTTTAGTTGAAGCGGCGGCACAAACCGTCTGCACAGACTTTCTCGACGAAGCGACGTGCACGCGCGGCAGAAGATTTTTTTCCAATTCCTACGATGTCGGCGCAAGCAGCACGAAATCCGGCAATTCGGCGGGCGTGGCGATGAATTGGACGATCACCACCGAACAACCTTGGTCACTGGCGGCAGTCGTCGTCAAAGCCGCGCTCGCGCCGACCGCCGCCGGCGCGCAGGTTAGCGGGCGCGTTCTTGCGGCAAACGGCAGAGGCGTTGCGCGGATGTCTTTGAGATTAACCGAATCGGACGGCTCGGTGCGCACCGCTGTGACGAATTCTTTCGGTTCCTTTCGCTTTGCAAATGTCGCCGCCGGACAAACAATCGTTATCGAAGGCGCGACAAAAAAATTTCACATCGCGCCGCAAGTTTTGTCGGTTAATGACAACATTGCGGACTTAATTTTAATCGTCGAACCGTAAAATATAATCTTATTCGTTTGGTTACAACGCAAAAACGGCGGCTTTCGAGCCGCCGTTTTTGCATTAAACTCAATTCTCAAGTTTGCCTCAAGTATCTCAAAAACAGCTGTTCAAGTATTTCTCAAACTTCCTTTTATATTCTGGCTTCAAGTTTTAACCACAAATTTTAGAAGTTAATCGGGAGATAAAAGCGGTGAGAAAAAATCAAACATTTCGCAAATTACACACTTTAATATACGCATTTGCGCTTGTCAGCGTTTTCGCATTCGGCGTCCAAGCGGCGACGCTCAGCGAAAAATTGAATAAACAGTTGCATACTTTGACCGACACGGCAGGCGTCGGAATGGTTATTGTTGCTTTTAATACAAATAATGGATTAAACGACAGTCATTTGAACGTTTTGAAAAGTCTCGGCATCACGGGCGGACAAACTTTTCCGACTCTCGGAATGGTCGCTCAACCGATGACCGTCGCGCAGGTTCGCGCACTCGCCGCCAATCCGAACGTTCGCTCGCTGTGGTCGAACGACAAACTTTATTACACGATGAATCAGGCGCGCGTTTTGACCGGCGTCGAACGACTGCGCGCCGAAGCTCCTTTTACGCTGCGCAACGGCGGAATGCCGGTTTCGGGCGCGGGCGATTTTTCCGTGATGGTGATTGATTCGGGCGTTGACGCGACGCACGCCGATCTCGCTTTCGGCACGAAAGTCATTCAAAACGTGCATCCGGTCGTTGCCGCCGGAACTTTGGAAGGTTTCACGCCGAATCTTTCGGTTGAAAATGTGCCGAACACCGATCAAACCGTCGGACACGGAACGCACTGTGCCGGAATCATCGGCGGTTCGGGCATTCGTTCGGGCGGAACTTACGCCGGAGTCGCGCCGGGAACAAAAATCGTCGGCGCCGGTTTAGGCGCGGGACTTTTCGTTTTGAACGCGATCGGCGCTTGGGAATACGGTTTGGCAAATCAATATCGCTACAACATTCGCGTTGTCTCCAATTCTTACGGTTCGGACGGACCATTTAACCCGGACAATCCGCTGAACGTCGCCAGCAAAATGGCTTACGAGCGCAACATCACCGTTGTTTTCGCGGGCGGCAACGCCGGTCCGACGAAAAACACGTACAATCCGTATGCAAAAGCCCCGTGGGTGATCGGTGTTGCTGCCGGAACGAAAGAAGGCGATTTGGCTTCGTTTTCATCACGCGGAACGCCGCGCGAAGAACGTCTCGCCAATGAAGATACTCTCGATGATTTTGACGCACCGACGATTACTGCGCCGGGAACCGGTCGCGCTTTTGAAGTGAACGCCACGCGCTTTACATCAGCAATGGCTTCCACGCGTTCGATTTCAAATTTAACGGCAAACGGTCTTGATGCCGACACTGAATTGCCGGTCGGAATGATTCCTTTTTACACGCAGATTTCGGGAACTTCAATGGCGACACCGTTTGTCGCCGGAACAATCGCGCTGATGCTCGATGCCGATCCGACTTTAACGCCGGACGAAATTAAAGAGATTCTGACGGCAACCGCATCGAAAATGCCGGGCAGAAGCGACTGGGAAGTCGGCGCCGGTTATTTGAACTCTTATGCCGCTGTTGACAAAGTTTTCAATCGCACGCGCAAATACGCCAATTTCCAAGACGAAACTTTCAACACGAAATTCGGCGAGGAACGTCCCGCCGCACAAAATTTCCACATTGATTTCAATCCGGCGGTGCAAGGACCAACGACGACTAACGCGACGCAGTTTACCGTTCAGCCCGGAATCAACGTGCTGGATATCTTCGGCAACGCCGATACAATTGCCGAAGAGGGAACCGGCAACACGGTCGGACTTCGCGCAACATCGCCGAGCGGCGTGAGCTACTCGACCGCAATTGAAATTCCGGTTATCGGAACCGGCGCGCGTCAAATCGTTGTCCAGAATCCGGAAGCCGGAACGTGGACGCTCGAAGTTCGCGGCGCTCGCACATTAGCCGCCGCGCCGCAGGCATCTCTGCCGATTTCCGCCGCCGCGCCCGGTCCGGTTGACGGCACGATTTCGCAGATCAGATACATTCTGCCAAACATTGCCGACGTTCAGGGACACGCTCAGCAAGCCGGCATCGAAGCAGCAATCAAAAGCCGCCTGATTGATACTTTTGCCGACGGAACTTTCCGACCGGATTCGATTGTTACCCGTGCTGATTTCGCCCGCTCGCTCGTTTCCAACACAAATTTGCGTCAATCGCTCGGCGCAACGGCAAAATTCACAGATGTTTCCGGTGATTTTGCCCGCATCGCCGAAGCGGTAACGGCAAAAGGCTCGACTCTGCGCGATTATAACTTCGTGCCGAACGGTTTGATGAGCGCAACCGGTTCGACATTTAACCCGACCGGCAACATCAGCCGTCTTGATTTAGCCGTCGCCTTTGTTCGCGCCATCGGTTTAGACGAAGCGGCTCGTGCCAAAGCGAACACGAACGTAACTTTCAATGGCGCGGTCATTTCCGACAACGCGCAAATTCCCGCCGCGCTGCGCGGATACGTGCAAATCGCGATTGACAAAGGCATTCTTGAAACTTACGAAGCGCAAGTCATTCAGACTGCTCCCGGACAGTTTACGGTTTTGCCCGGACCGCGTGTTGAGCCGAACAATACGGTAACCCGCGCGACGCTGGCGACAAAATTGAATGGTTTCCGTCAGTTGTTCACCACCGGCGGCTAAACGATTACGGCAAAAAGAAAGGAAAATCCCCGTAGTTTCCTTTCTTTTCAAACTCGGATAAATACAGTTTTCGCTGAGTTTGGGGAAATTCAGCGAATTGAAGGTGCGGAAGTGTTACGAAGGGTTCACTTCCGCCCTTTGCATTTTAAAATGCGAAAAATTTGGTAAACGCAAAACGCGACGAAACGCGCTTGAGCAACGGTTCAAGCTCAAATGAGTATTTCTTCATTTGTCAGGCATAAACAGTGTATTGTCATTAACTTAAGTCATTTCTCAAGTTCGCCTCAAGTCTTGAAATTTGGCAATCAAGTCTTTCTCAAGCCGCGCGGTCTATATTCAAACCATAAGATTTATCAACCATATTTCAGCCGAGGAGATTTAAGAAAATGAGACGCAGAAGAGAAGAAGAAACGAAAGAATCAAAACAGGTTTTAGTCAGATTAACGAGCGCGCTTTTAATTTGGGCGTTCGCGCTGTCAATTTTGTTTTTCCCGAATCGCGCGACCAACGCCGCGCCCGCCGCACAAACGGCAAATGCGGACACGCTCGCTAACATCTATAAACGCAGCGCGCCGCAGTATGATTTGAATTTATCGCGCAATTTGCAGAATCTGCGCCAGGCGACCGGCGAGCAGCTCGAAGCATTAAACAATTTGAAAGCAGCGACAAACGCTTCAAATATGACGGTTCGCTGGAACGATTTCGGCGGCTCGCCCGATGTGATGTATGATTTCGCGTCACAGCCGTTTACGGGAACGCCGGAAGAAGCCGGTCGCGCTTTTCTGGCGCAAAACGCTTCTCTGTTCGGTCTTTCCGACATCAACAACGTCACGCTGTTCAGCCAAAAAGACGCGCTCGGCGGTCGTTTGGTTCGTTTTCAACAGACATTCAACGGCGTTCCGGTCAAAGACGGCGGCATCGGTCTTGTGATGAACGCGAACAATCAAGTGATTATGGCGTCCGGTCCGTTCTTTCGCGATGTCAACGTCAACACGCAGCCGAGCATTTCCGCCGATCAAGCGAAAGCGACCGCGCTTGCCGATTTGAATCAATTCAGCGTCAATCTCCCGTCTTATATTACGAATCTTCTGCAAACCGGTTTGGGATTGCTCAGCCAGCAGGCGGCAATCATCGAAAATTATCAACCGCAGCTCGGCATCTATCCGACCGCTGACGGTTATCGTCTCGTGTGGAAAGTCGCTCAGTTTTCGACCAATCCGTTCGGTCTCTATTTAGTTTCGATTGACGCGCACACCGGCGAAACCGTCGCGCGCAAAGATTTTGTCAATTTTCAACAAGCTCCTTCGGCTCTGCCGTTTACGGCGGACATCTACCCGAAATATCCGACGATTACGCCGGAATTAAAAGATCAATCAATTATTTCCAACTGCAACGGCATTCCGTGCGGTCAGGAACGCGTCAAACTGCGCGCCTTTGATCCGCAGAACGTTGTTACCGGTTTGAACGGAACATTGACCGGAACGCACGCGCTCGTCAACAACGCGCTGGCGACGAAACAGCCGTTCGGACAAGCCGCACTCGGAACGTGGCATTTCCGCACCGACAATCCGGCTGGACTCGAAGCGCGCACGAACGAGCAGGATCAGTTTGCCGAACCGGCAGAACACCAAGACGAAATCAACGCTTTCTTTTTCACGACATATTTGCTTGAATACGTTGATTACCTGCACATCGGCGGCGACAAAAGCGGTTTTGCGGGCGGCAGTTTCCCGGACGAATATCCGAACAAAACCAATCCGCTGCCGGCAACCGTGCACATTCCGAATATTTATCTCGCGCTCGACGCAGCGGCGGGAACTCTGCCGAGTCCGACCGACCCGGATTTAGCGAAAAAAGTTTTAGGACTCGACAACGCTTTCGCGCTCAATTTGACGAGCATCATCGAAGGTTTGACCGCAACGAAATCGCCGATTGTCGTTAATCCGACTTCGTACGGTCACGGCTTTTTATTCAACGATTTAGCGCTCGAAGGAACCGTTCCTTATCACGAAGGAATGCACGCGATCACCAGCCCGATTGCCGGTCTCGAAGGCGTCGAAGGCGGCGCGCTCAACGAAGGTCAAGCCGATATGTGGGCGTTCACGATTACCGACAACGCTTCGTTGGGCGATTATGTGGTTAACGCGAAAGGTTACCGCGACCGTTTCCGCAGCCTGAATCGCAACCCCGATTCAGTCGCCTATATTCGCTCGGCTCGCTCGACCTTAAAATATTCGGACATCGCCACTTATTTCGACGGCACGACTTACGATTTTGAAGAGCACCGCGACGGCGAAATTTATATGTCAACGATGTGGGACATCCGCGAAATGATGAATCGCGTTTATCCGCAGGCTTCAACCTACAAACGTCCGCGCCCGAGCGACGGTCAGGCTTTGAAAGCGATCACGAAAGGCACGGAAATTTTTGAACGCGACTTTTTAGGCTCAATGTATATTCTGGGAACGACGGCGCCGGACACACTCGTTAAATCGAGAGACGCGATGATCGTTGCCGACCAGATGCTTTACTCATCGGACGCGACCGACGCGGATGCGCCCGGCAAACATCGTGCAATGATCGAACAACTTTTCGCGGCGAAAGAACTCGGCGTCAACGCGCTCGAAACTTCCGGCGGCAAAGCGACGATTTCAACGCAAGTGACGCCGTTCGCAGGCAGCCAGGCGGCTCCGGCAGTTCCTTCAAACGTCAATTTGGCGGCAGCCAGCGCCAATTCATTAAATGTCAGCTGGTCGGCGGTTTCCGGTGCGGTTTCCTACGAAATTCTGAAACGCAAGATCGGTTTTGAAAACAAACGGCAACCGAACGGCAAACGCGAATTCGCTGACGGCGACGCTTCAACCACCGGTTTCCGCCACGTCGCATACGTTGACGGCAACAAAACTTCTTACGAAGATAAAGGCGATGTTTACCAAGTGTTTGCGCCAATCGGCATCAGCGATTTGTTCAGCCACGAATACGTCGTCCGCGCCGTCGGCGTTAATTCAAACGGTCAGCTCGGATTCTCCGACTTCAGCGGTTCGAGCCGCGCCAACAAAGTCGCGCAGGATTTGACCGCACAAATTGATTCAGCGATTTCCAACATCTCGTTCGCCAACGGCGTGATGGCTTTCGACAACAAGCTGAAAAACACGCGCGGCGCTCTCGCAGCTGACAAAACGGTTTACGGACCGATCGGTTTCCAGATCACTAACATCTCGAACCCGACCGTTACGGTAAAAAATGCGGACGCAAACGGCAACACGTTCGTTTACAATCAAACGCTTGCGCTCGGCGCAACATCGGCGGCGAAACGATTGGAGTTCAACGATCCGGCAGCGCAGATGTTCAGCTTCGACGCGAAAATTACCGGCAGCGCATTTACCAGCTCGACGACCGGAACCGGAACGAGCGGCACCGACGGCACATCAAATCCGCCGGCTCCGACCACTTATTCAATTTACACGGAAACGAAAACCGGAACGCTGGTCGGCGGTGAACCAACGGCAACTTCGGGCGAAAGCGCAACGTGGGGCAAACCGGAATTCAAAGGCATCACATGGGATGACATCGAAATCACGACCAACTCCGATGCGACTGTGCTTGAAGCGGCTTTGAGCTCGCTGACCGCCGTTGATTTGGATTTTGAACTCTTGACCGCCGACGGACGTTCGCTCGGAACTTCGGCAGGAGCGACCGCCAGCGAGTTTATTTCGACGGCAGTGCAGCCGAACACGAAATACTTAATGCGCGTCAAAGGTTTCGCTAACGGTCCGTCAACGTTCCAAATCGTCACGAACCAACTGCTTCCGAACGGATCGCCAAACGCTAACGGCGGAACCCGAACTTCGGGCGGCGGCTCAACCACAAGCGGAACGACCGGTTTGACGACAGTCATCAAAACCGTTCGATTCACGGTCAATCCTTTGACCAAATCCGTAACTTTCAAAATTCTCTAATTGAGAAATTTGAATTAAAAAAAAGGCGAAGTCGTCAGCGGCTTCGCCTTTTGTTATTTATAAAGTTAATAAAGAAATAGAAGGCGGATGAACACGGATTGAGCAGGTTTTCACGGCTCTATGAATCAACATCATAAATCTAAAAAACCGTTATTTATCACAAATCTATTGATAACAACTTCTTGTAGTTTATTTGTCACAAAGATTTACCCGCGCCAATCCGCTTGATCCGTGTTCATCCGCGTTCCATTTCTTCCTCCAGTTTTTCCAATTTAAACATTTGGCACCCAAAAATTCTGCCCGCAGTTTTCGACTTTTTTCAATCCGAATTTCGGCAATTCGTTTTCGCCGACGCCCAAATACGTGAAATGCGGCAAATCGGATACGACCGTTTGAAACCATTTGTATTCAGCCAAAATTTCGCGCACGCTTTCATTTTTGAATTCGGCGACATCGAACGCGAGCATCGCCAAATGCTGCGAAGTTCCCGGCGGCGCGACCGAATAAACGATTGATTTCTGTAAATCTTTGCTGAAGTAAATTCCTTTTTCTTCCAATTCCAAAACAATCGGAACTTGCTCAAAAGCGGAA
>SXVE01000290.1 GCA_005790265.1 Acidobacteriota bacterium
AAATTTCGCCGACCGACAAATCGCCGAGTTCCGCCGTCATTTCAGCGTTAATATTTCCGTGTTCGTGTCGCATAAATTTTTTTTAACAAATCGTTTTCGGATGCGGACAAGCATCGTTGTTGTCCGCATCGCCCGGACGTTCGCCGCAGACGAAATCTTTTTCGACAAT
This sequence comes from Acidobacteriota bacterium, assembly GCA_005790265.1. GTDB lineage: Bacteria > Acidobacteriota > Blastocatellia > Pyrinomonadales > Pyrinomonadaceae > SXVE01. The sequence goes on from SXVE01000290.1 coordinate 170, forward strand.
GATTTTCAGCCGCACCGTGTCGCTGATTTTCTGCTCGCCGTAAAGCCCGGTTAAATTCGTCTCCGCCCAATTTTCCGCCGTTTGCACGGGCAGCGTAATTTCGATTCGACCGTTGGAAATTTGCGCCGTAATGTCAGATGCATCGGCGGAAACAACGAGCGCGTAAATCAAATTTTCGCCCGGATTGATGCCGAAAGTGATTTGCTCGGCGACGCTTCCGGTTTCGCGCAAACGCCGAACTTCCGTTTGCAGAAGTCGCAGCCGGATCGAATTTTCGCGCAGACGCAGTTTCATAAAACGATTCGCTCGCCGCCCGTATAAATATTAAAACGCCGGTCGCGCACGAAACCGAGCAGCGTCACATTAAATTTTTGCGCCGCTTCGACCGCGAGACTCGACGGCGCGCCGACCGCGCACACGACCGGAATTTGCGCCATCACCGCTTTTTGAATCAACTCAAACGACGCGCGCCCGCTGAGAAATAAAATCACGTTGTCGAGCGGCAGATTGTCCTTTAAAAATTCCGCGCCGATCAATTTATCAACCGCGTTGTGCCGTCCGACATCTTCGCGCAAATTCAAAAGCTCGCCCGAATCGTCAAACAGCGCGGCGGCGTGCAAACCGCCGGTGCGCTCGAAAATTTTTTGCGAATTTCGCAGTTTTTCCGGCAGGCTGTGAACGATTGCGGCGGAAATCGCCGGTGAATTCGCGTCCGTTTCGATTGCCCGCGCGCCGGTTTCGAGCGCTTCGAGCGAAGATTTACCGCACACGCCGCAGCTCGAAGTCGTGTAAAAATTGCGTTCCAATTTTTTGAAATCAATCTGGGTTTCGGCGCTTAAATCAATTCGCACGGTGTTTTGATTGTTCGGAAATTTGCCGCAGTGTTTGATTTGAGTGATTTGATTCGTCGCCGTCAAAATTCCTTCGGTGTAGAGAAAACCGGCGGCGAGCGCGAAATCATCGCCGGGCGTGCGCATCGTAATCGAAACGGCGCGATGAATGCTCTTATTGTTTTCATTAAAACCGAGCCGAATTTCGAGCGGTTCCTCGACGGCGAGCCAATCAATTTCGCGGCTGACGGAATCGTCGGAAACGCGCTGAATTTTCGACTCGTATTTTCCCGTCTCGACTGCGCCGCCTGTTTTCGTCATAAAATAATTATAACAAAAACGATAAAATCACGAGAAAAACAATCGCCAATGCGCGGCAACTGTGTAGAAGTCAGAGATTGGAAACTGAAATTGAGAGGGAATGGGACGCTGATAAACGCGGATCGAGCGGATTTTCGCGGATTTAATTTTATAATTCTTTAATTCGACGGCAAGATTTAATCCGCAACTTAACAAAAATTTGCTAAAAAATTATCCGTGCCAATCCGCTTAATCCGTGTTCAGCCGCGTCCCATTTTCTTCCGGTTTTTTTCTGTGCTTTTGGCAGGGTTCCGAAATGTTAGTTCGCTCGCGCCGATACGAAATCATTATCGTCGCCGCGCGCTTCGACGATTTTCCACGCCGATTCGGTTTTGAGCAGTTTGCTCATCATTGCGGCGTGCACGGCGTGACCGCTTTTTTCGGCTTTTAATTTTCCGAGAAACGGCATTCCGAGCAGCGCGAAATCGCCGATGATGTCGAGCGTTTTGTGGCGCACGAATTCATCCGGGTAACGCAGCGGCTGCTCGTTGAGCATTCCGTCGTCGGTCAAAACAATCGCGTTGTCCAAAGAGCCGCCGAGCGCGAGATTGGCTTTGCGCAGCGTTTCGATTTCGCGCGTAAAACCGAACGTGCGCGCCGAACCGATTTCGCGTCCGAACGAGCCGTTTTCGAGCGTGAATTGAAGTGTTTGCTGATTGATCAGCGGATGCGGAAAATCAATCGCGCATTCGACGGCGCACGCATTCGACGGTTCGATGCTCATTTTGCGGTCGCCGTCTTGGTATGCAATCGTTTCGAGAACTTTCAGAAAACGGCGCGGCGCATCTTGTTCGGTGATGCCGACGCGTTCAATGTCTTCAAGAAAGTTTTCGCTCGATCCGTCCATAATCGGAATTTCGATGTTGTCGAGTTCGATAAAACAATTGTCTACGCCCGCGCCGCGCAGCGCCGCGAGCAGATGTTCGCACGTCGAAAGCACGACGCCTTTGCGCATTAAGGTCGTCGCGTAGCTGCAATGCGAAACGTATTCGATTGACGCCGGAATCTCAAAATTGTCGAGATCGGTGCGAACGAAAATATAGCCGGTGTTCGGCGGCGCGGCGCGCAGCGTTAAATTAACCGCAACGCCCGTATGCAGTCCGGTGCCGCTGATTTCGATTGGCTGGGCAAGTGTTGTTTGTTTCATCAAAATTATTCTCGTCTAACGCTCACAAAAACTTTGTTTCTAGAATTGTTTATTACAAAACGCGTGCCGAAACTAAAAAAATTAGATTAAGTCTTTTAATTTCAATAATTCATCATTCATCATTCGTCATTCATCATTGAAAAGTGTTGCTTTTCGGCAACAATTTTGTGGCGCGTTTTTACTATTGACGATTTACGATTTACAATTTAAGAAAAATCAAGAAAAAGTTATGGCAATACAAACTGCGGGACAAAAACCGGTTAAAGCGGCAAAAATCAGAATCGAAAATCAGGCGACGTTTGCGTTGCCGAAAGATACGGAAGAGCAAATCGGCAAAATACTCGACTTTCTTCCGAGCGAACACCAGCGCGGCTTAGAGAAAATCAAGCTCGTGGATTTTATCAACGATCCGCGTCTGAAAAATCTCGATAAACCGATCAAAGGCGATTTGCCCGGACTTTATCATCCGCGCAACGGCAATCAAAACGCGTTTTTTGAAATCTCGATGGGCGCGCTTTTGCAGCCGACCGAGGGTTTTGCGAAAAAAATGATGGCGAAATCGGCGTTCAAAGGCAATCTCGCCGGAATGCTTTTTTCGCTCGTCGGTCAGCATTATTATTTAACGCTGCGGCATTCGGTCAAAAAACAAAGTCTGGAGCCGCAAATTCGCCAATACGCCGAGAAAAACCTCAAACAATGGAGCAGCGAGCAGCAGGAACAAAATAACAATTTTCGCACCCGTTTGTTCAAACCGTTTCGCCCGCACATCGAAAGAATGGCGAAATGGCTGAACAAAAAAGCGTTGGAATCGCAGAAAAAAAGTTAATAAACGACAGCCGACTGATGAGAGCTGAGGTCTCGGAAAAGTTTTCCCGAGACTTCACGAGAAGCCACACACGAAATATGAAAGAGGAGACGGCGCCGCCGCAAACGGTCAGCGAAAAAATCGAAGAAACGATCAAAGTCGCTGAAGAAGCGGTGCGACGTCCGCTTATCAAAAAGCTGGCGCGGTTCAGTTTTGTCGCCAAAGGCTTTTTGTTTATCATCATCGGAATTCTCGCCATTATGGTCGCGCTCGAACAAAAAGGCGGCGAGCTGGCTGATCCGGCGGGCGCGCTCGAAGCCGTCGCCGCGCTGCCGTACGGCAGAATTATTCTGGTGATTTTCGTCGTCGGCGCGTTCGCGCACGGCGCGTGGAACATTTTGCGCGGCATCGCCGACGTGGATAACGCCGGAAAAAACTGGCAGGGAATCGTGCGCCGCGTGATCGCCGTCGGCGTCGGGATTTTTTATTTCGGATTGGCGCTGACCGCGCTCGATATTCTGATCGCCGGACAGGAAGCCGACCGCAACGGCGCGATTCAGCGAATGATGGCGACGATTCTGCTCGCGCTGCCGCTCGGCGCGGTGCTGATGGCGCTGATCGGTCTTGGCACAATCGGCGCGGGATTCAGCGAATTTTACAGCGGTTTGACCGGGAAATATCAGGAGAATTTCAAGATTCGCGTGCTCGGCGAAGGACAGCAGCGAATTATTACGTGGCTCGGCGTGTTGAGTTTTTCGGCGCGCGCGCTGATTTTGGTGATGATGGGCTGTTTTTTTCTCGCCGCCGCGTTTTATTATAATCCGAATGAAGCCGCCGGAGTTGACCGCGCGCTGGCGATTATCGCGCAGCAGAGTTACGGTCAGGTTTTGCTATTTATCACGGCGGCGGGTTTGCTTTGTCACGGCGTTCTGTCGCTTTACGAAGCGCGTTTTCGCCGCGTTTCCTAATTGCAAAAAGTTAAAAAAACATTGAAAAACGCGCGAATGAATTACTGGCTGGTCAAACAGGAACCGGAAAAATATTCTTTTGATGATTTATTAAAAGAAGGCGCGACCGATTGGACGGGCGTGCGAAATTATCAGGCGCGCAACAATCTGCGCCTGATGCGCGCGGGCGACCGCGTTTTGTTTTATCATTCGGTTTCCGAAAAACAAATCGTCGGCATCGCTGAAGTATCGAAAGAAGAATTTCCCGATCCGACCGACGAAAAATGGATTGCCGTCGAATTAAAACCGCTCGAAAAATTTGCAAAATCCGTGAGTTTAGACGAAATTAAAGCTGAAAAGAGTTTGGCGAACATCGCTTTGCTCAAACAATCGCGCCTTTCCGTGATGCCTTTGACAAAAGCGGAGTACGAAAAAATAACGGAACTGGCAGAATAAAACTTTTTTGCCGCGAATATTTCATCGGTCAAATGCAGATTCAAATCGAACAAGCTGAAAACGAAGACGTCGAAACCGTGGCGGCGATTTTGCAGGAAGCCGCAAATTGGCTTATCGAAAACAATCAAAAATTGTGGCAGCTTGACCAACTCGCCGCCGATCAAATCAGAGAACAAGTCGAAAACGGAATGTTCTGGCTGGCGAAAGCCGACGGCGAAGCGGCGGGATGCGTCCGGTTTCAGCTGGCGGACGAAGAATACTGGGGCGATGTGCCGCACGCAGATTCGGCTTTTGTGCATCGTCTCGCCGTCAAAAGAAAGTTCGCCGGCAAAGGAATCGCTCAAAAACTGCTCGATTGGGCGAAAATTAAAGCTGCCGCCGAAGGCAGAGAGTTTTTGCGGCTCGACTGCATCAATCGCGAAACTTTGCGCCGCGTCTATGAAAATTACGGTTTTGCGTTTCACAGCTTAAAGGAAAGAAAACCGTACACGGTCGCGCGCTACCAATTCAAACTTTAATCAGAAAAAATTATGTTAAAACAAGCCGTTGCTCATTACCACGAACTTTTGGAAGATTTCGCCATTGCCGACGCTTCGCAGCGCCAGCTCGACGAAGGTTTGGAACGAAATCGCCTGATTTTCGGCGGTCGCCGCCTTTCGCCGTATTTGCGTCCGCATTTTGTAACCGAAGAAGACTGGACGCGCGCCATTGCGATTTGCGAAACGGTTTGGTCGGCGCTGCAAAAAGTAAAAGACGCGGCAATCGGCAACGACGCGATGCTCGACGAACTCGGAATTACGGCGATTGAGAAAGATTTGGTTTCGATCAATCCGAAATACCGGCAGGTTTCGCCGACGGCGCGGCTCGATTCGTTTTTGACTGAAAACGCTTATTCGTTTGTCGAATTAAACGGCGAAAGTCCGGCGGGAATCGCTTTTGCCGATTCGGCGACCGAGATTTTTATGAATCTGCCGGTGATGAAAAAATTCGCCGAACGCTACGACGTGCGCGGTTTGGAAGGCAGCTCGAAAATGCTCGACGTGCTGCTCGCGGCGCACGAGGAATTTTTGGGACATAAACCAGAGAAAAAGCCGGTCATCGCGATTGTTGATCTCAGAGATCTGCCGACGCAAAAGGAGTTTGAGCTGTTTCGCGATTATTTTGAAGCGAACGGCTGCACTTCGATCATCTGTTCGCCGGACGAACTCGAATTTGACGGCGAACGTCTTTACGCCAAAGGGATTCAAATTGATATTGTTTACAAGCGTCTGCTCGTCAATGAATATCTGCCGATTATGGAAACTTATCCGGCGCTGCTCGACGCGTATCGTGCCGGAGCGATTTGTATGGTCAACAGTTTTCAATCGAAACTGATTCATAAAAAAGCGGTTTTCGCCGTTTTGACCAACGAAAAATACGCTGATTTGTTTACCGAAAGCGAACTCGAAGCGATCAAAAAACACGTTCCGTGGACGCGCAAATTTCGCGAAGAAAAAACTTTTAACGGCGGCGAGGAAATTGATTTGGTCGAATGGACGCGCCGGAATAAAAACAAACTCGTGCTCAAACCGAACGACGATTACGGCGGTCACGGCATTTACATCGGCTGGATTTCCGACGCCGCAGAATGGGAAGAAGCGATGAAAATCGCGCTCGCCAACGAAGATTATCTCGTGCAGGAACGCGTCGAAACTTCCAAAGAAGTGTTTCCGATGGTATTTAACGAGCAGCAGCCGTTTGCGTTCGTCGAGCAGCTCGTTGATCTCGATCCGCTGCTTTTTAACGGCGTCGTCGGTTCGGCGTTTACGCGTCTTTCCTCGTCCGAACTCGCCAATGTTTCAAGCGGCGGCGGAATGGTTCCGACGTTTATAATCAAGGAAAAGGATTTATGAAAAAAAGAATTTTATTAATCGCTTTCACGACAGTTGTTTTCGTCGCATTTAATAATTTTTCGACCGTTTCGAGCGGGCAGAATGCCGATTCTTCCGACGCGCTTTTCACGATTCGCGAAACGCCGCAATTTAAATCTCAAAAATCTTCGATTGCGGCAAAACGCGAAAGCGAAATCGAATTTGTCCGGCGGAATCCGCGCGAAAACGACCGCGAAACTTTGTCGCTCACGCTTTTCGACGGAAAAAATTACGCCGCCAAACGCACGTCAACCGAAGCGCGCGCCGCCGATGATTTCACCTGGCGCGGCAAAATCATTGAAGGAAAAATCGAAAACGATGTCGTTTTGACATTCAAAAACGGTTACGTTTCCGGTTTGATTTACGCCGCCAACGCCGTTTACGAAATTGTCGTGCGCGGCGAGCAGCAGATTCTCGTCGAAATTGATCAGAACAAATACCCGGAATGCGCGGGCGATGTCAAAGGCGTGGAAAACGAATCGGAACCTTCGGCGCTGCTGAACAAAACAACAACGGCGGCGAGTGTTGATTCGGGCGACCGCATTGACGTTTTAGTCGTTTACACGGCGGCGGTCAAAACGTCGCTCGGCGGCGAAGCGCAGGCGCAGACTTTCGCGCAGCAAGCGATTGATTCGACGAATACGACTTACATCAACAGCAAAATTCGGCAGCGTGTTCGATTGGCTGGCGCGGTCGAAACGACGCTTGCCGAATCCGGCACATTATCCGGCGAATTGAGCACCGTGCGCGCTGATCCGGCGGTCGCCGCTCTGCGCGAACAATATAAAGCCGATTTAGTCGCGATGATTTCCAATTCAACCGACAACTGCGGCATCGGCTATCTGCTCGGTTCGGGCAATTCGCTCAACGGTTTTACCGTTAATTCGCGCACGTGCGCGGTCGGCAATCTGAGTTTCGCGCACGAACTCGGTCACAATATGGGCAGCACGCATAATCCGGAAAACGGCTCGGCACCTTCTTATTCCTACGGCTACGGTCATTATGTCAACGGCGTTTTTCGCACCGTGATGTCATATACCGATCCGTGCACGATGGGCTGCGCTCGCCGTCCGTATTTTTCCAATCCCGAAGTATTATTCGGCGGACTGCCGACCGGCATCGAAAATGCCCGCGACAACGCGCGCTCGATTAACAATACGGCAGACCGAATCGCCAACTATCGTTACAGCGGCGCAAATTTGGCGCTCGAAAATTTCAACGGCGGCGATGCTCTGCCGCGCAATATCAAACGCACGGTCAACTGGTCGTCGGAAAACATCGCGGGCAACGTCAAAATCGAACTTTCGCGCGACGGCGGCACGACCTGGAAAACGCTCGCCGCCGACACGCCGAACGACGGCGCCGAAACCATCGTCATCAACGGCAACGCCACCCGCCGCGCCCGTTTGCGCATTTCGAGCGTCAGTAATCCGATGTATTCCGATTCGAGCGTGCAGAATGTGTTGATTAGATGAATTTCATACGAATGCGGGACGGGACGACCGATCAATTTAATTCGGTATAAAAAGCGGTGTGAAAAATCTTTCACATCCGCTTTTTGTATAAATCAACGATATTATTCCAATCTTCCTGAACCATTTTCGTCATTAAAAATCTGCCCGGCGCGCTGTTGACCCAAGTTCTATAAAATAAATTCGTTTCTTGGCGAAGAAGATTCTCGACAATTGCACGGTAGAGCCATTCAGAATCGAAGCCCGCCCATTCGCCGGTCATCGAAAAAGCGTTTTTGTACACGGTCGGCGCAACTTCGCGGAAAAAGATGCGTTCGAGTTCGTCGAAATTATAGCCGGAATTTTTCATCGTTTGCGCGACATGTTCGATTTCGTATTTCTGTAACTCATTATCGAGCCATAAATCCGAAAACGCTGACCACAGCGGCTTGCGGCGTTCGATTTCCTGTTCGCTAATCATTTTTATTTTGAGGTCAGCCAATCGTAACCGCCGGAAGCGACGAACGCGCCGACCGCACCGCCGACGAAAATGCCGATTCCCGAACAAATCGGCGCGCCCGGACCGCAAATTAAACCGGCTGCCGCACCGCCCGCCGCGCCGCCCGCAATTCCGCCGAGAATGCTCGCGCCTTCTCGTCCCGCCGCGTTCACTTTATCTTCGGCGGTTGCGACGTTGTAAACCGAAATGGCGAGGCTGGCGATAAGAAACGCTTTGCCCGCTTTGCCGAGCAGCGGCGCGAGCCGCGAAACGCTCGAACGATCTCTGCCGGCAGCGACAATCACTTCGAGATAAACGGCTTCCTGCTGCACTCGCGAGAGCGCGGCGAAATTGGCGCCAAATTTTTTGTTGGCATAACGCTGCAAAAGCGCATCGAACGACAAGCCTTCTTTCTTCAGCGATTCGGCGATAGCGCGACCGAGTTCCGAATCTTTTCCGCGACTTAGATCAAGAATAAAATTTCTCAGTTTGCTTGCGCGGAGCGCGCCTTCTTCGGGCGTTAGCTTGCCGGTTTGAACGAGTTCGACGAATTCGTCCGACGCCATTTTGATCATTTTCAAGTATTCCGCGCGAACATCCGACGCCTGAATTGAGCGACTGCCGAAATTGACGAGCGTCGCGCGCAACGTGTTTATCTCGTTGTAAAAATTTCGCTCGGCATCGGTCGCGTTGTCCGGGATGCGCACCGGCTGAAGCAGCGTCATCGCATTCTCGCCGTCGTTTTGACTGTTCGCTCCGTTATTCGCCTCACTTTTGAAGGACTTTATCTGTTGGTAAAGATCGCCGGGAATGGGAATTCTGACCTCAAAAACGCCGCCGCCGATGGCTCTGTGCGATCCGCGATCATCATTAGCTGCGTAAAACCGCGTGAAATGTTCGCGCAGATTATAGCTGAAACGTTGCTCGAACGCTGTTTCGTCGGCACTGGAAAAACCGAAATAAGCAAGAATCGCGGCGGCGTGCGCCGCGCCGCTTTCGCCGCGAATACGAACAGTGATGACGATATTGCGGTTCGGAAGCGCCGCTTTTTTCGAGAGCCGAAGACGGGTGACCGCCTGTGATAATTCCATCGAATCCTCCGTGCGGAAAATATTATTTGGTAATTTCGATAATACGGACAAAGAATTATAATCACAATAGATTTTTTTATAATCACGATAGATTTTTTCGCCGATTTCGGTAAACTATCTATTTTGCAAAATCAATGAAAAATTCAACCGAAAAAACACGTCTGCGCGAACTGTCCGAAGAATTCGCGCGCTTGGAACGCAAGCTAAAACTCGGCGGCGGCGCGGAAAAAATCGAAAAGATTCACAAACAGGGGAAATTGACGGCGCGCGAACGCATTGATTTGCTGTTTGATAAAGATGCGTATCAGCAGGAAATCGGGTTGCTCGTCGCGTATGACGAATACAAAGGTCAGGCTCCGGCGGCGGCGGTCGTCACAAGCATCGGCAAAATTCACGGGCGCGAAGCGGTCGTCGTGGCGAACGACGCGACGATCAAAGCGGGCGCGTGGTATCCCGAAACGATCAAAAAGATTTTGCGCGCGCAGGAAATCGCGATGCGCAACCGCGTGCCGATCATCTACCTGGTTGATTCGGCGGGCGTCAATCTGCCGTATCAGGGCGGCGTTTTTCCCGGTCAATACGGCGCGGCGCGGATTTTTTATTACAACTCGCTGATGCGCCGTTACTTAAAAGTTCCGCAGATTGCCGCCGTGATGGGAATGTGCGTCGCGGGCGGCGCCT
>SXVE01000030.1 GCA_005790265.1 Acidobacteriota bacterium
ATCGAAATGATGCGCCGCGAAGGTTATGAACTACAAGTATCAAAACCCGAAGTCATCACGCGCAAAAATGAAAAAACCGGTGAACTCGAAGAACCGATTGAACTCGTCGTCATTGACATTCCCGAAGAATTTATCGGCGTCGTCACCGAAGCGATGGGACGCCGCAAAGGTCAGATGACGAAAATGATCAACAACGGAACCGGACGCGTGCGAATGGAATTTGAAACGCCGTCCAGAGGTTTGATCGGTTTTCGCGGCGAATTTTTGACCGAGACGAAAGGAACCGGCTTGCTGAACACGATTTTCCTGCGTTTCGATAAATGGCAGGGCGAAATGAAAGGACGCGGAACCGGCTCGCTCGTTTCCGACCGAATGGGCGAAGCGACGACTTACGCGCTTTACGCTTTGCAGGAACGCGGCTCGCTGTTCGTTAAACCGCAGACGAAAGTTTACGAAGGAATGCTCGTCGGCGAAAACGCGCGCGCCGTTGACCTCGACGTCAATGCAGTGAAAGAGAAAAAACTGACGAATATGCGCACGACTTCGACCGACGAAGCGATGCGCCTCGTTCCGGTCAAAGATATGTCGCTCGAAATCGCCCTCGAATTCATCGCCGACGACGAATTGGTCGAAGTGACTCCCAAATCAATTCGTTTGCGCAAACGAGTTTTGAAAGCGAACGAACGTCCGAAAAAGAATAATTAATTTTAATTTAGAACAAAAAACAGAAAGCGCGGCAAAATTGACAATTTTGCCGCGGTTTCTGTTTTTAATTTTCCATCGCATTTATCATTTCTTTCGATACGAAGCCATTTTGTCCGCAAGACGCGTTGTTTCTGGCAGACGGTATTTCGGCGCGCACTGCAAAACGTATCCAGTTGCCGTTTCCAAACTGATTTTGTGTCCGGCGGAAACGTAAACCGGCTGAGTGTTATCTTTGGTGCGCAGCGCGACGCCGACGCGTTCGTTTTGGTGAATCAGCGGCGCGGTGCTGCCGCGCGTTAAACCGAGACTGCCGTATTTGCCGACCAATAAAGATTTTGCGACGCCGACGGACGGAACGCCGGTGATTAAACCGATATGACAGGCGATGCCGAACCGTCGCGGATGCGCGATTCCCTGCCCGTCGCACAAAATTAAATCGGGCGTAACGGTTAATTTTTCGAGCGCGACGACGGCGACTGGCGTTTCGCGAAATGAAAGCAGTCCGGGCACATACGGAAACTGAATCGGCAAAATCGCTTCGGCGGTTTCGATGAGATCGAGCTGCGGAAAATTCAAAACGACGACGACCGCGCGGCACGTATCGTTTTTCACATCAATTCCGAGATCAATTCCGGCAACGGTTTTGATCGGCGCATCAAATTCGTCGCGCGTCACGACTTCATAAGCGAGCTGTTTTTGCAGTTCAATCGCTTCGCGCGGCGCTAAATTCCATTCGTGCAGTTTCGTTATTTTCATCGTTTTTCCGGCTTATTTGTTGTAAATATTCGCTAATTCCGCTTGCACATCGCTCAATTTTTTGCCGACGAGGTTTTCGCCGGTGAAAAATTTATTATCAGTAATTTCCAAAACGGCGAACGGCGGAAATTCGTAGTTTTTCAGCTCTCTTTCCGTTTCAAACACGACGCGCGCGACGTTCAAGCCCCACAGATCGCCGAGATAAACGTCGAATTCGATTTGTCTGCCGCTGATTTCCGCAAAGTAACGATTTTTGCGAATTTCGTTGGTCGTGACGCGTTCGTTGCGTTTAACTTGTCTGCCTTCAAAAAGTTCAAACGCCGTGTGTTCCGCGTCGTTCAAATAAATTTCGGCGATTTTCCAATCGGTTAAATCTTCGCTCGCCGCCGATTGCTGCTGCAAAATAAAAGTCCATTCTTTTGTGTCCGGCGAACGCACGGAACGAATTCGGAGACGAGTGTTTTCGATATAATTGTCGAAAATTTGCAGATGACTGCTCGCCGGTTTGAGCGGTTCGGGCAATTTTTCAAACAAAAACGTGCGGCGCAGTTCCTGGCGATAGTTGTTCATTTTCGGTTTTTCGCTTTTTTCGTTATCTTGTTTATACTTTCACTTTTAATTTTTACAATTTTTTAAGAATAGGAGATTTTAGATGAGTTTTCAAAAATCAGTAATTTTATCAGCGAGTTTTATTTTATTAACTTTTTCCGGCTGTTCGACAACCGAAACGCCGACGAATTCGGCGAACACAAATGCGGCGGCAAATGCCAACATCGCTCGCGCGAACACGGAAAATCCGATGGGCACAACGAAAAAAGCGGAAGAAGCGACGACCAATAACGCGCCGACGATCAAACCGCTGGTAATGGCTTATTACGAAGCGTTAAAGAAAAAAGACGACGCGGCGCTGCGAAAAATTTATTCGCGCGAAACTTTGCAATCGCTCGAATCCGATATGAAAGAGGAAAACGCAAAATCGCTCGCCGCGTTTATCACGGATTTAGAACCGGCACCCGATCAGCCGTTTGAAGTGCGCAACGAACAAATCAACGGCGACACGGCAGTCGCCGAAATGCGCGGCGGCTCCTACCCGAACGGCATTAAAATCAAATTCGTCAAAGAAAACGGCGAATGGAAAATGACCAACGAAAGTCCGGAATTTAACGCGGTCAAGGAAGCGGCAAACAGCGCGGCGAAATAAAAGTTTTCAGCCACAAAAGGCACAAAAGACGCAAAAAAGAAAATTATTAGGATTGAAAGGTCGAAAAGCACGAATCGAACTGAAAATTTTTTAATAAAAGAATTTTCAATTTCGATTCGTGCTTTTTCAACACTCATTCACGCCTCATTTTTTCTTTATTTTTTGCGTCTTTTGTGCCTTTTTGCGGCGATCAATTCTTCTTATGCGCCAGCCGCTTTGTAAGCCGGAAGCGTGACGCGCGGTTTCGGTTCTTTTTTGAGTCCGAGCGCCCAGTCAGCCTGCATCAGCGTGTGAATATCGCGCGTTCCTTCGTAAATAACGGCGGCTTTGCAGTTGCGCAAATAGCGCTCGACCGGATAATCATTCGTGTAGCCGTTCGCGCCGTGAATTTCAATCGCCATCGAAGCGGCAATTTCCGAACGCGTCGTCGCCTGCCATTTCGCCAAACTCGCGGCTTTCGCCGACGGCATTCCGTTATTTTTCATCCAGCCGCATTTGAGCCATAGAAGATGCGACATTTCGTAATCGGCTTCCATATTGGCGATTTTTTGTTTGACGAGCTGAAAATTCGCAATCGTCTGACCTTGAACTTCGCGCGTGTTGGCGTAAGCGACCGAAGCATCACGCGAAGCGCGAATCACGCCGGTCGCGCCCGAAGCAACTGTGTAACGTCCGTTTTCCAAACTAAACATCGCGATTTTGAAACCTTCGCCTTCGTTGCCGAGCATATTTTCCGCCGGAACGCGCACGTCTTGCAAAGAGAAATATCCGGTGTTGCCGGCTTTGATTCCCAATTTGCCGTGCAGCGTGCCGCTCGAAAATCCTTCCATCGTGCGTTCGACGATAAAACACGAAATGCCCGAATGATCGCGCGTTTTTTGTTTTTCCTGATCCGTCCAGCAGAAAAACAAAAAGTGATCGGCAACGTCGCCGAGTGAAATCCACATTTTCTCGCCATTCAAAATCCAGTCGTTTCCGTCGCGGCGCGCGTAAGAACGCATTCCAACGACATCCGAACCCGCATTCGGTTCGGTCAAACCGAACGTCGCTAATTTTTCGCCTTTCGCCTGCGGCACGAGATATTTTTTCTTTTGCTCTTCGGTTCCCCAAGTCAGTAAAGACAAAGAGTTTAGCCCGACGTGAACCGACATCGCCACGCGCAGAAACGTGTCGCACGCTTCGAGTTCTTCGCACACCAAGCCGAGCGACACATAATCAAACACTGC
>SXVE01000291.1 GCA_005790265.1 Acidobacteriota bacterium
ATGCCAGCCGAAAACCTGCCGCAGAAAAATTCCCCACAAAACCATTGACCAGCCGCCGATAAAATACAGCGCAACGCCGACAATCGGAGTCGTTAAGAAAAAGTATTTCGAGATAAAAACCAGAACTTTATCTTTCAGCAAATCCGGCGCGTAACGCCGCATCGTCGCTTCGTCATGCGACAACGCCGTGCCGCGCATCCGCCAACCGATATGCGCCCAAAAAGTTCCGTCGCGCGGCGAATGCGGATCGTTGTCGGTTTCGGTAAATGCGTGATGAATCCGGTGCGTCGTCACCCATTGCAGCGGTCCCGATTGCAGCGCGAGCGTGCCGCAAACCGCCAGAAAATACTCGACCGCTTTCGGCGTCTTAAATCCGCCGTGCGTCAGCAAACGATGATAACCCAAACCGATTCCCAAACTTCCCGTCATCCACCACAGCACGACGGCGGCAAACAAGTTCTGCCAGCTAAAAGTAAACAGCGCGCCGATTGCCAAAATATGAAAACCGACAATCGTGATCGAAGTAACCCACTGAATGCCCGTCGTTTTTGAACGCTTCAACTCAACAATATTTTCCAAAACGAAAACCCCTTGCTAATGATAAAAATTATAAAACCGTAAACCATTGATTCGATTTACGGTTTTGTTTGATGTAATTCTAACTGTTTTGCGGACAGTTTGATTGTAAGAGTTTCGTAATAACTCAAAATTTAATTTATTCGTCAATCACCGGCGATTGCTTGCGTGATTTGCGGCGTTCGGCTTTCCATTTTTTGCGGACGGCGGCGACGTCGAATTTATCGCGTTTGTTATCGCGCATATTTTCGATCTCGTGTTGCACTCTGGCGGCGATCAAGCGATAGGCTTCGGTGTTCGGAACGCCGGCGGTCATTTCTTTTAATTCGTCGTATTCGAGAAATCTGCCTACGCGCGCGCCGACTTTTGCGCCGAGACTGTCTTTGGCGGGAATTGTCATTCCTTTCGGGAACGCTTCAAAAGTTCCCCAGATGTAGATCGGCAGAATGCCGACTTTTTCGTTGAGGGCGAGATAGCCGATGATCGGTTTGAATTCGTGGATCTCGCCGTCGAGCGTGCGCGTGCCTTCGGGGAAAATCAGAGTGTTGTAGCCTTGCTTTAAAATTTCCGTGACGTGGCGCAGCGATTGGCGCAAACTTCCGGTGCGCTCGATGGGAATGAGCGTCGTAAAGTTGTTCATATAAGCGCGTTTGTATTTCGTGTCGAACCAGTAATCGGCGGCGGCGACGGCGACGGTTTGTTCGGCAACCGCTTTGCCGAGTGCTTTTTTGACGAGTCCGGTGTCAATATGCGAAGCGTGATTCGGCGCGACGATGAAATTCGTGTGCTGCGGAACGTTTGCTTCGCCTTCGATTTTCGTTTGCAGAACGTTGTCGTAAAGTTTATCCTGCGCGAAATCAATCACCTGATTTCCGACGCGGCGAACGATTGACGGAATAAAAATTTCGTCTTCGGTGCGTTCTTCTTTGACGGGCGCGTCAACGAGTTTTTTCGATTTATCAACGCGGCTGACGGCGGTTAAAAGCTCCCGCACGGTCTGCACTTCGTTCAAAGTGTCGGGCGAAGCGACGCGTCCGCCCGCGTCTTCGATTGCCGCCTGAAGTTCAACAAACATCAGCGAATCAAACCCCAAATCGGCTAATTTATCTTCGAGCGCGACATCGGACAGCGGGCGATTGGAAACCGACGCGACGACTTTGCGAATCCACAAAGCCGTGTCGTCGCCCTTGGACTCAGCCTGAATTTTTGTTTTGTTTTTCGATTTTGATTCGAGATTTTGCAAAAGCTCGACGACTTCGGGACGTTTCACTTTGCGAGTCGCCGTGCGCGGCAGTTCAAACGGCGTGACGTGCAAAACTTTAATGCGTTTCGGAAACGGCAGACCAGCGGAAATTTCGCGGAAATGTTCTTCAACTCGTTTGTTCGCGTCCGAACGGGAAAGCGCGATGTCGAATTCGTAATCCGGCACGACGAGCGCGGCGATTTTTTCGCCGCCGTCCGCGTCCGCCAGACCGACGACCGACATTTCCTTGATAAACGGCGATTTTCCGTATAAATCTTCGATTTCGTCCGGATAAACGTTTTTGCCGTTCGAGTCAATAATCACGTCTTTCGAGCGTCCGACAATGTAGAGATTTCCCTCTTTGTCGAGTTTGCCCAAATCGCCGGTTTTCAGCCAGCGATCCTGAAAAACCGCGTCGGTCGCTTCATCGTTGTTGTAATAACCGAGCATCACGTTTTGCCCGCGCGCCAAAACTTCGCCGACACCGTTTTCGTCGGGCGCGTCAATTTTGACTTCGACGCCCGGAAGCGGTTTGCCGACGCTGCCGCGAATCAATTTATTGCCCGGACGCGCGACGGTTAAAACCGGCGCGGATTCGGTCAAACCGTAACCTTCTAAAACGGTAAACCCAAGCCCGTGCAAATCTTTCTGCACTTTTTCCGAGAGCGCCGAACCGCCCGAAATCAAGTAGCGCATTCGCCCGCCCATTCCCGAATGAATCGGGAAAAAGATCGCCGGACCCAAATTAAACGGCGTGTTGTCGCGCACCCAGGCATTAAACTCGATGACGTTATCGGCGAGATCGGCGATCCAGTCGCCGCGTTCACGAAGCCGGGTTTTGATGCGCCGGTGCAGCATTTCCCAGAGCGCGGGAACGCCGACCATTCCGGTTACGAGATTGTTTTCGATGGCGCGGGCGAGTTCTTCGGATGATAATTCGTCCAGATATGTGATCTGCGTGCCGTTGGAAAATGGCGTCAAAAATCCGGCTGAAAATTCAAACGTGTGATGCATCGGCAGCACCGATAAAACGCCGTCGGTCGTGTCCATTTCGAGCACGCTCGACAGCATCGAAATCATATTGACGAAATTTTTGTGCGACAGCATCACGGCTTTCGGCGTGCCGGTCGTGCCGGATGTGAAAATCAAACTCGCGACCGCGTTCGACAGAATTTTCGCCGGAAGCAAAGCGGTTCGTCTCGCTTCTTCGATTTCATCCTGAATCTCGAAAACTTCGTCGAAACTGTAAATCTCGACGTTCAATTTTGCTTCTTTGATGCGTGTTTCAAGTTCAGAATTTTCCGCCAGAAGTTTCGGCGAAATCATAATCGCTGACGCTTCGCCCGTTTCCGCAAATTTCAAAACGTCGTCAATCGAACTCGCCGGATCAAT
>SXVE01000292.1 GCA_005790265.1 Acidobacteriota bacterium
ATCTACACACGAACGTGTTTGAGCTTTTAATCGCGACGATTCTTTCGGCGCAGTGCACCGACGAGCGCGTTAATATCGTGACCGCGACTCTTTTTCGCAAATATCGCGCGCCCGCCGATTACGTTAACGTCGCGCCGGAAGAACTTGAAGCCGATATTCATTCAACCGGATTTTACCGCAACAAAGCGAAAAACATTCAGGCGGCTTGCCACAAAATTATCGAAAATTTCGGCGGCGAAATTCCGCAGACGATGGACGAGCTCTTGACGCTGAACGGCGTCGCGCGCAAAACCGCCAACGTCGTGCTCGGCAACGCTTTCGGCATCGCGTCCGGTGTCGTCGTTGACACGCACGTTTCACGCCTTTCGCAACGATTGGCTTTAACGGCGGAAACCGCAGCGGAAAAAATTGAAAAAGATTTGGCGGCGATTATCAAACAAGAAGAATGGATTCTGTTTCCGCATCTGCTCATCGCGCACGGACGAAAAATCTGTCAGGCGCGCAAACCGAAATGCGCTGAATGCGTTCTCGCCGATGTTTGCCCGTCGTACGAAATTTTTATGAGCGCGCAAACTGAATAAGCGGTAATTTTACGCTCAAAAATTAATGATTAAACGAAAAAGGAGAATCAAATTAGTAGTTTGATTCTCCTTTTTGCCGGGGTGTTAATCGAACAATCCGCGGTTTATATTTAGCGATTGTTGCGGCGCGGCGAAGGTGACGGCGTCGGCGCGGGCGCGGCGTCGGCGGGCAGCGCGGGCATTTCCGCTTTCGGCACGCGCGGCAAAAGTTGGTCACGCATTGCGAGCGCGTAAACGGCTGATGCGATGACCGCCGCCGATTTTTTCACGTCGTCTTCGACGATTCGCTCATACGTGTCGAGATTTGTGTGCCAAGTGTGCGTGCCGTATTCAATCGGGTCTTGCTGCACGCCGATGCCCGGAAGTCCGGCTTGGTTGAACGACGTGTGATCGGAGCCGCCGAGTCCGCGGCTTTTTGTTGCAATTGCGCCGACGACGCCGTAATCAGCAAACGGCGCGGCGATTTCGCGCAAAATCGTAGCGGTTTCCGGCGTGCCGAAAACGGAAAGTCCGCGCGCGCGCCCCGTGCCCGAATCAATATTGAAATAACCGCCGAATTTTTCGTAATTCGCCGTCGGCGTTTCAAACGAACCGAAATGTTTGGCGACATACGCCTGCGAACCCAAAAGTCCCTGTTCTTCGCCGGACCAGAGCGCGACGCGAACGGTGCGGCGCGGTTTGACGCCGAGAGTTTTCAAGATGCGCGCCGCTTCCATCATAATCGCGCAGCCGACGGCATTGTCGGTCGCGCCGGTTGCCGCATGCCACGAATCGAGATGTCCGCCGAGCATAATCACTTCGTCTTTTTTGTCGGTTCCGACGATTTCGCCGATGGTATTATAGCTCGTCGTGCCTTCGGCAATCGTGCGGTTGCGAATATCGAATTCGAGCGAAACCGGCGTGTTGTCGCTGAGCGTGCGCCAGATGCGCCCGTAATCTTCGTTGCGCAAAACGACGGTCGGCACGACTTTGTTGACATCGAAACTGCGATTGTTGAAAGCGCGAATTTGTCCGTGCTCGCGTCCGGCGTCGTTAATGCGGACAGCGGCGCCGTTGTCGAGCAGAAATTGATCAACCTGTTCGGCAAGCTGCGCGCCGGTTAATTGTCCGGCGCGCGGAGTCGGCGGAGCCGGACGCGCTTGCTGCTGCGGACGCTGCGGCGGCGTTTGCGCGGCGTTCGGATCGAAACGACGCGTTAGAGTCGCATCGTCAATCCGTTTGGTCAGCGGCTCGAAGTTAACCGGAATCACCTGCGGACGACCGACTAAAACCATTTTGCCGCGCACGTTCGCTTTGATGCTGTTGAAATAAGCCGTCAATTCGTCCTGCGTCGGCGGCAATTGAAAATTCGGATTTTCCGCCGACGGGCGAGTCGGAATCGTCATCTGAACGGCTTCGCCTTTGACTGTGCCTTTGGTCGAAGGCGTCCACGCCAGCACTTCAAACACGAGCGAATCCTGCATCGGCGCGGTGATAAAACCGCTCGCGCGCTCGTTGACCCAGCCCGGATGCCCGAAATCCCACGCCTCCAAGTGCGCGTTTTCCATTCCCCAGCCGGTCATCTGTTTGACCGCCCAATCAGCCGCCGCTTTGTGATTCGGCGAACCGGTCAAACGCGGTCCGTAAACATCGGTCAGCTGATGAATCGTGCGCATAATCTGCGAATTCTCCATCGCCTCTTTGCGAATCTGCGCGTTAATATCGCTGGCGGCGGGCGCTGCCTGCTGCGCGAAAATCACCGTTTGCAGCGCGAAAGCCTGCATCAAAATTAAAACAACTACGGTTTTCAACGTCGTCCGTTTATTCATTAATTCTCCTCGAAATAAAATAGATTGATTTTGATTTTTCAGTTTCAGATTGTTTTTTCAAGTTTAATACGGTCGGCAATATTTATAAAAACGACTTCGTGCGATAAACGTTTTCTTCGTATGTGCCGCGCCGCCTCGATTTTTCGACTGTTATTTTCAAACTGTGTTTGTTTATACGTTGGCAATGCGCCGCACGGTTTCAGACCAAACGGCTTTTCATACATTTCCTTGAAAAAATTATTCGCGCAGACAGCTCAAAAAATCGCCCGAACGAATTTTTAAGCGAACTTTAAAAGCAAAAAAGAGTTCGCGATGAACTCTTTTTTGCTTTGCTAAACAATGCCGCTTTTTTGAAAGTTGACCGGCGCTTTAATTTTTTCCCTATTTTAATTTTACTGCACGATCAAACGCTGTGTCGGATCGCCGAAATAAACGTAAGTTTGGCGAATATCCGTATCGGTAAAAAGCGCTTTCGATTCGCGCGCCGCATCGCCGAGACGCACTCCGCTGAATACCTTCCCGTAAAATTCCTTTGCCAGATATTCCTGCGTTCGCGCACCGTTCATCGCCGACGCCGACCACGCCGCGAACGCGCCGCCATTCGGCGAACGCATCATTGCTTCGGAAAGTCCTTCGCTGATAATGTCGGTAAAAGAACCGTTGAGACAGGCGACCATAACCATCAGCGACGGCATTTGCGCATTGGTCATTCCCGCTTCATCGCCGACGGTCAGCACATTGCCGTTCCAGTTATTGAGATTGCCGTGACCGAAATAATTGACGACCGCCGCGCCGGAATTGACGGTATTCAGCAGCGCGCCGCGCATCGAAGCGTGATCCATCAATTCGCGATCAAGGTATTTCGGCGCAACGGCGGCAGAAACTCCGGACGAAATGCGGCGCGACGCTCCCGCGAAATCATATTGAATCGGCATATCGGAAACGAAGGCGACGCCGCGCCGACTCGCTTCGGCGGCGGAAAGCGGCGCGAACGCCATAATTTTGCGCACCATCGCATCGAGTTCGGTTTTATTTCTGGCGGGCAATCTGCCGATAGACATTTCGCCGATGCCGTCGCCGTTAAAATCTACGAGCACTTCATCGGACACGGCTTCGATATTCCACGTATCAACAAACATCGTCGGTACGATATCCGCCGCGTCGCCGCCGAAACCCGAATAATTGCGCGGATCAAAACTCGCATCGCCGACGAGCATCGCGTAATTCGGCTTGAGCGTCCAATTTTCTTTGGCGTAGCGGAAAAAGTTTTTCAGCGCTTGCGGGCTTTTGTTGCCGTTGCTGAACTCATCGTAAATATCCGCGATGTCAACGAGCTGGACGGCGATTCTTTCAGTTTCGCGCGCCGCTTTCAAAACGGCTAAAGAATCAAAATAAGCGCGCGGCGCAACAATTACAAAATCAGCGCCGTTTGACGGGCTTTTTAACAGCGAAGGCGTATTTTGCACCAGCGAATCTATCGCAGTAACCGCCGCGTCGCGCGTTTTCACCAGCAAAATACGCGCGCTGGTCGCCGGCGCGGTGTAAGTAACCGAGCGCGTGCCGTCCGCCTCGATACGATTCGCGGTGCTGATCTGGCTGATGCTTGCCGGATCAGTAATATCGTAAATTTGGATGTCGCCGCCGGAAAAACCTTTGATCAGCGCGACTTCATTGGCGCTAACCTGAAATTCGCCCGAGTTGTTAATGACTTTCATCCGGCGCGGATAATTGATGCGCACCGATTCGATAATGCTTAAATCCGGCGATGCGCCGACGCTGCGCAGCGTCAATACATTGTTGCCTTCGATTAAACGCGTTAGCGAAACCGATTGGCTCCATTCGCGCCGCCCGAGATAATTGTAGTCAATCCGACCAATTTCGACGCCGTTTAGTGATACCGCAACTTGATGAAGAGCAGTAGTCGCGCCTTGTAAATCAACGTCAATCGTTGCCGTCTGACCGCTTTCAAACGCGACTTCCTTTAAATTCAAAACTTGGTTGGTGCCGGTCGAATTGACCACTGCACCAAACCAATTTTCGCGCTCGCCGTTCAGCGCGCCCGCCACGCGCATTGTGCGATCTCTTTTCTCGACGACCGTGCGGCTGCTGACATATCTCGCTCTTTTGCTGAATCCTTGTTTTATCTGCGGTATTCTTTTTCCGCCGGAAGGCGAATTGTAAAGCCAGTAAACGCGCGAGTCCGTGTGCGGCGTGTCCGCAGCCCGACCGTAAAATTCAATCGAATTATCGGCGTTGACGATCATCGCCTGTTCTATTCCGTCGGCGTACAATTTCCAGTTAGTGCTGCTGCCGGAAAATCCCGCCGCCGCAACCGTCGCCGCGCCAATATAATGCCAGCCGTTTTTTTTCACTTGAAATTTCACCGCCGACGAACTGTTAGTAAATTCATCGGAGGCGGCGACTGCCGACAACGATCTTTGTTCGGTCTGCGCAGTTGCCAATTCAACCGATTCGGTTTGCGCATCAACACTGCGCGCATTTCTGTAACCGGCAATTTCTCTTGCTATTTCGTCCGTTTCGATTTCTGCGCGCGCGTCGAAATGACCGAACCAGAGTGATTTTCCGCTGAGATAAATGGCTTCAAGGCGATAGACCGAATTTTCCGCCGCGCCGAAATCAAAAATTCGATATTCGTCGCCGCTCGGCAAAACGCCGTCGCGCGTTTTCAAGACGCTTCCCGGAACTATTTCTTCGTTGACCAGCTCGCTAAATCCGGCGGTTTCGCGCCAGACGCGAAACCCGACAATTTTCGATTCGAGCGAAGTTTGCCAAGTGATTTTCACGGCTTCCGAAAATCTTTCAGCCTTAAACTCGCTCAAATTGACGGCGGATGAAACATTTTCCTTGCTGCTTGATTGATCGGATTTTTCCGCCGCCGAAATGGACGGCAGCGCGCCGAAAAAAACGGCGGCAAAAATTAAACTCAGTGACAAAACAGCGATTTTGGACGACAAACGGTGGTTTCGGCAAACCGAATTTTTACCAGACATTTATAGAAATTCTCCTGAATGGCGTTGAAATTGTTGGATTTTAGATTGGAGTAATTCCCAAAACTGCGGGTGTTTTTTGAGAATCGTATTTTTCGGAAAGCGTTTATGAGAAACGCATAATCAATCTAGCTTGTTTGTTTTTGTTTTGTCAAGATAAAATTTGTTTTTCAAAATCAATCGTAATCGCTTTGCCGAACGAGCGATTTCGGCAAAAGAAAGAAGGAGCGAAATATAAAATTTCGCTCCTTCTTTCTTTTGCTATTTAATTGATTTTTGATTTTTACTTTGTATTTAGTTCAATAATCATTAGCTTGCCGCCGCGCGTGATTCGGAAGGTTTTTCCCGTAAATGACTGCACCGTTTCGATTTCCGGCGACAGATTTTTATCGTCAATTGATTGAATAATATCGCCGCTTTTCAAACCCGAACGCATCGCCGGAGTTTCCGATTTAACAGACAAAATCGTCCAGTTTTTTTCGACAACATCGGCTTCGATTCCAATTTCCGCCAAGATGCCGCGCAGTGAAATGCTGCCGCGCGCGAAATTGTCGGCGTTTGTTTTTTGCGCGGCGGGATTGATGCCTTTGAGCTGCAAAGGTTCGTCAATTTTTTGCGTAATGTCGCGCGTTCCTTCAAAACCTCCGTCAACGCTTGGTTTTGTTTGATTAATGTTGTTTCTGGCGGATTTGCCTGCCGGAATCTTAGCAGCAACAAATTTCGTTTCGTTTCGTTCTGCCGCGAATTTCGGCGATGACGGAAGCGCCACGGGAATTTGTCGCGATTCGGTTTGGTTAACAGCTTCGCTCGCCGCATTGGTCGCAGCAATCGCCGCCGGAACAATGCCGGACGGCACTGGCGATGTTGAAGTCTGATCAACCGGCGTCGCGGCATTCTGCGGCGGCTGAATTTTACCGGCAGATGTCGCAACGTCTTGATTATCAGTTGCCGATGACATATTAAAAGCGACGAATGCGGCGAGCATCACAACGACGCACAGCGGCAGAACATAACGTAAAACCGGCGCGAAAATAGGCTTTCGGTAATTCTGCGGCTGACCGCCGGCAATGCGCGCTTTGAGTTTGAAGTCGAAATTTTTCGGAGCTTCCACTCGTTTCAGACTGCCGAGCAAACGGCGCAGCTTTTCATCGTCCGCGCCAAGTGTTTCGGTATTTTCTGATTTGTTTTTTAATTCTTTGTAATTCATTTTCAACTAAAAATAATGCTTTAATTTTTCTTTCAGCAAATTTCGAGCGCGGCTGATGCGCGACTTCGTGGTTCCGAGTCCTAAATCCAAAATTTGCGCGATTTCTTCGTAACTTTTATCTTCGATTTCGCGCAGAATAATCGGCGCCCGGTATTTGTCGGGCAGAGCGGCGATGGCGCGCGCAATAAAACGGCTTTGTTCGCTGTCAATCAAATCTTCGTCCGGGAGAGATTTTTCGTCGGGCAGTTGAAACTCCGTTTCCGTTTCGTCTTCCGACTGAAATAAACCGGTGAGCGACAACAATTTGCGCCGCTTTCGTTTGCGGATTTCGCTGATCGCCAGATTCGTCGCAATTCGGTAAATGTAAGTCGAAAAAGCGTATTCGGTGTGATAACGATCAATCGCGAAATAAACGCGCACGAACGTTTCCTGCGCCAAATCAACCGATTCCTCGTAATCATTCAAAAATCTGTAGAGATAATTCGTTATCGGATTGCGGTAACGATTGACGATTTCGGCAAATGCCGCTTCGTCGCCTTGTTTCGTCGCTTCTATGAGTGCGTGGTCGGACAAAGTTTCAGTTGGCACGTCGGTTTCCGGCACCTCCGCGCTTCGCATTTTGAATTTGTCCAAAGCCATACATTCATATTGTTTTACAACAGTTTCCGAATAAAATAAAAGCCGCTTTATACTTGGGAAACACGCGTGACCGATGAAAATGTTGCAGAGATTTTTCATATTGTTTTTCAACAATCAAAATAACGCTGCTTTTTAGTTTTCCGCGCGTCTGACAGTCAATACGAGAAACGCCATTTCGCTGGGATTCTGCGATGAAAGACTTCCGATGACGGTCGGCGCGTTTTCCGGCACGTTTAATCTCTGCAAGTTGAGTCCGACGCTTTCGTAATTAAGCACACCGTTTGCCGATTGAACGGGAATTCTTTGCCCGAAACGAAAATTCGTGATTTGAATCGCGCTTTGATTAGCCGCATCGGTCGGCGAATTTTTCAATTGCCCGATTGACCATTCGGAAAAAACAGGAGTTTCAGCCGCGGCGCTTTTCATATCGCCGCTGGTCACATTTTTTATTTCCAGATTTCCCGTATTGGCGACGCGGTGCAGATAAGTCGTCGTTAAATTATAGTTGGCAAAAGGAATTCGGTTTCTTAGATTCTTTGTGACGGCAGATAAATTGGCGGGCGCGCCGCTTTTTTGTTCGCCGGAATTGCTGCCGACGAGAATTTGCAGCATCACTTCATAACTCGGTTCGGATTGAACTCGCGGTTCCGCTTGCGCGAAAACGCTGCTCAAACCGAGCAAACAAAAAATGGAGAGAAAGATAACTTTAAAAGTAAAATTCGGCTTGGTCATTGGATTTTCTCCTTTTGGAAAAGATGCGTTAAAACACATCTTTTCACTGACCAGCCGAAACAAAGTTGCAAAAATTTTACGGCGCTTTTTTAACCGCCCTGAAACATATTTTCTTCTACTTTTTGACCGAACGTAATCGTCAAAGTTTGTGTTTCCTCAACCTGTTTGTCGTTCGCCCAGAGAGTCGTACGAAACGGGACGAGAGTTCCTTGCGCGTAATTGTAATCGTAGAATTTGCGGCGAAATTTCGTTCCGTCGGCTTCATACTCAAGCATCATCACGCGGTAACTTTTCGTGCTGACGTAAAAACGAGTTTTGCGGTTTTGCTTGTCGGTGACGTCGAGCTGATAAAATTCCACGCCGCTGAATTTTTCGCGTCCGGCGAGTTCCAGTTTCGATTCGTTTTCCTTGTAACGCAAAAGCGCGTCGAGTCCGTGCCAAACCTGCTGATTAAATGATTTGGCGGCATCTTCGCGCGGCGCGAAAACCGCATCGTTGTAAACGCCGAAAAGTTTTGCGCCGTCGTAAATCAACGCGTATTTAGCGTTCGGCAATTCCTGATCGAAGCGAACTTTCTCTTTATCGAGATTGTCGGCGCGCAAAATCCAGCGCTGGTAATTCGATTGTTCGACGCGTCCGTCAGTTCCGGTGCTGCTGATTTTTCCGCGTTCGATGGTGGTTTTGCGAATCTGGTTCAGCGTTTGCCGTCCGCCGGGAAAACCGTAAATGAGAATTGAAGATTCGGCAATCTGTTCGGCAGACAAATTAGCGCCGTTTTTAGATTTTTTTTCTTCTTTCTTCTCCTCTTTCTTTTCTTCTTTTTTCGGTTGAGCGGAGCCGCTGTTTTCCTGCGCGGAAAGCGGCGCGGAGATGGTAAAAATTAGCGCGACCGCTAAAAAAAGTATCTTAAAATACGAAAACACTGAATGATTCTCCTTAAAATTTGCTCGATTGTGTCTTGGTTTATCTGCGGATTTTATCACAAACGCGCCGATTTGTCGGTGTTTGATCCGCTTTCGGATTACTTCAATTGATGTTTTTTTTTCGGTTCGAGATGCTTATGATGATTGTAAGCTAACATTTAAAGTAATAGAATAAAAAGCCGATGAGCGGCAAAACTGAAAATTTACTGGCGCAGGCAAAAACAGAAACGGAAGAAAAAACTTCGATTTCTTCGGCGCGGCGCAAATTTGAAAGCGCTGAACAGGCGAAAACGGCATTTGCGCAGCTGAGCGAAAAACTTCTGCGCATCGCCGAATGGAATTTTTCCTCGGGCATTTCCACTTTCGTTTTATTTGACCGAAACGGCGCGGAAAAAGATCGTTCTGAAAAAGCGCGGCTCGGCGATTTCGTGCGGATCAAAATGCCTCTGACCGGCAAACAGGATTGGGTGAAAATCACCGCGATTGATGATCTGCCCGACGAGTTGATTCTCACCGTTCAGCCGTCTTACGATCCGACCGAAAAACAACCGGACAGCAAAGTGACGTCGCATTTTTTTACCGGCGATTCGTCAAATAATTTCTGTTTAAAGTTAGCGGAAAGCGCCGTCGAAATGTATGTTATCGGTCTGAATGAAGTGACGAACACCGAACATACGAATCATTTTCTCGAATCGGCGCGCAACCTGGCGACCGCCAATCTCGGTCATTATCTCGGCATTCAAATCAGCGAATGGAATAAATTCTGCCGCGATTTTATCGAAACATCCGACGCCGCGTAACTTTTACTGATTCTTAATTTTTTCAACAAATAAAAAAGATAAAAATGTTTCACATCTGTCTGGTCGAACCGGAAATTCCGCCGAATACGGGAAACGTGGCGCGTCTATGCGCCGCCACTTTTACCGATCTGCATATTGTCGGCGCGACCGGATTTCGGATGGATGACCGCACGCTGAAACGCGCCGGACTCGATTATTGGGCGGAAGTCCGCCTTCATCGTCACATTGATCTCGAACGACTTTACACCAGTTTGCCCGAATCGCGTTTTCTGTATTTCACGACCAAAACCGAGCGGTATTATACCGATTGGAAATTCGAGCCGCACGATTGTTTGATTTTTGGTCGCGAAACGCGCGGATTGCCCGAAGATTTGCTTGCCGCCAACGCGGAACGATGTCTGACGATTCCGATGCCGAACAAAAACGTGCGCAGTTTAAATCTGGCAAATTCGGTCGGAATCGTGCTTTACGAAGCGCTGCGGCAAACGAATTTTTCGGCGCGCTGATGCCCGGTTTTATTAGGCTTTCTTGACAAATCTTGACAAATTTACAGCATCTTTTACTCGCGATTTTTCATCTATTAACTGTACGAAAATTATCAAGATTTCCGACAAGTATAGAGGAGAATTTTAGCAATGTTGAACAGAATTAAAAATTATTCGCTTTTCACTTTTTTAACCTTCGCAATTTTGGTTTTCTCATTCAGCGCGACGAACGCGCAAAAATATTCGTCGAACAAAACGGAAAGAACGGTCGAGCAGAAAATCTTCAAAAAACTGCTGTCGCTTCCGTATTACGGCGTGTTCGACCACATCGCGTATCAAGTAAACGGCAACACGGTCACGCTTTTTGGGAACGTAAATAACAGCATTAACAAAAGCGGTGCCGAAAACGCCGTCAAAAGAATCGAAGGCGTCGAGCGCGTGGTGAACAACATCAATATTTTGCCGCCGTCTTCGTTCGACAATACGATTCGTTTTCAATTGGTTCGCTCGCTCGCCAATAGCGGCGGACTTTACCGGTATCTTCAGGAGCCGAATCCGTCGGTTCGATTGATCGTTAAAAACGGTCGCGTCGCGCTCGAAGGATACGTCGCCAATCGCAGCGACGCCAATTTGATGAACATTTTGGCAAACGGCATTCCGGGCGTTTTCAACGTTCAGAACAACTTGATTGTCGAGCGAGATTTAGCGCGCTAAATGATTAGCGAAAAAGAAAAACAACCGAACGGGCTGAATGCCTATTCGGTTGTTTTTTTGTTTTGCGGTTGCCTTTTGGCGCTCAATAAGTCATTATTTTCGTTTGCTTAAAACGGCATTTTTACATCTATGATTGAATCGAAAAATATCAGAAATATCTCTATTATCGCTCACGTTGACCACGGCAAAACGACGCTCGTTGACGCGATGCTTCAGCAATCACACGTTTACCGCGACAATGAAACGGTTGTTGACCGCGTGATGGATTCGATGGATTTGGAACGCGAACGCGGCATCACGATTATGGCGAAAAACACGTCGGTTCGTTATGGCGACTACAAAATCAACATCGTTGATACGCCGGGTCACGCCGATTTTGGCGGCGAAGTTGAGCGCGTTTTGAAAATGGTTGACGGCATCGTTCTGCTCGTTGACGCGGCGGAAGGCTGTCTGCCGCAAACTCGTTTCGTTTTGCGCAAAGCGCTCGAACTCAAACTTCCGGCAATCGCGCTCGTCAATAAAATTGATCGTCAGGATTCGCGCCCCGAAGAAGTTTTGGACGAAATTTACGATCTTTTTATTGATCTCGGCGCGAACGACGAGCAAATCGAATTTCCTGTTTTATATTCAATTTCGCGCGACGGAATCGCGAAAAAGAATTTGGCGGACGAATCGAAAAATCTGATTCCGCTGTTTGAACAAGTCGTCGAAACGGTTCCGTCGCCGCACGCGCTCAGGGACGATTCGCTGCAATTATTAGTCGCCAACATTGATTACAACGCGTTTGTCGGAAGGTTGGCGATTGGTCGAATTTATTCGGGCACGATTGCAAAAAATCAGGAAGTCATCGTTGCCAAACGCGACGGCTCGACGCAGAAAACGCGCGTTAAAGAGCTTTACGTTTTTGAAGGATTGAACCGCGTTCCGGTTGAAGATGCCGGAGTCGGCGAAATCGTCGCGCTTGCCGGATTTGACGACATCAACATCGGCGAAACGATCACACTCGTTGATAATCCGAAACCGCTGCCGCTCATCAACGTTGACGAACCGACGATTTCGATGATTTTCGGCGTCAACACATCGCCGTTTTCCGGCACCGAAGGCAAATTCGTCACTTCGCGCCAAATTAAAGAACGCCTCGACAAAGAGCTGCTCGGCAACGTTGCATTGCGCGTCGCCGAAACCGAATCGGCAGACAGTTTCCGCGTTTCCGGGCGCGGCGAATTACAGCTTTCGATTTTGATCGAAATGATGCGCCGTGAAGGTTACGAACTGCAAGTTTCCAAACCGGAAGTCATCACGCGCAAAAACGAAAAAACCGGCGAACTCGAAGAACCGATTGAGCTGGTCGTCGTTGACGTGCCCGAAGATTTCATCGGCGTCGTGACCGAAGCGATGGGACGCCGCAAAGGTCAAATGACGAAAATGATCAATAACGGATCGGGTCGCGTGCGAATGGAATTTGAAACGCCGTCCAGAGGTTTGATCGGTTTTCGCGGCGAATTTTTGACCGAGACGAAAGGAACCGGACTGTTGAACACGATTTTCCTGCGTTTCGATAAATGGCAGGGCGAAATGAAAGGACGCGGAACGGGTTCGCTCGTTTCCGACCGAATGGGCGAAGCGACGACTTACGCGCTTTACGCTTTGCAGGAACGCGGCTCGCTGTTCGTTAAACCGCAGACGAAAGTTTAC
>SXVE01000293.1 GCA_005790265.1 Acidobacteriota bacterium
CCGCCAAGCCGCCGCTCGATTCGGTTTGGAATTACCGACGGGGAAGAAAACCGCGCCGAGCGAGCGCGACGTAAACGCTCCGGCTTTCGTCCGCCAGCAGCTAACGCCGATTAGCGGCGGTTTATCTCCGCATTTTGACGTTTCATTTTCGCAGGCGGGCGGCAGATTCATCTTCGGCGGCAACATCGAAACTATTCTGCGAACCGAACGGGATGGATTCCGGCTGGGAAACGAAATCCACGTCAACAACGATTTTGAATACGTTTTGCTGCCGTTCGATTACGCCAAACCGGGAAAAGAATTGTTCGTCATTTTAGAGACGAGCCTGATTGCCCGCAGCAACGGTCGTCTCGGCGGCTTGAAAGTGCCTGAAAGTTCCTCTACCGAGTTTTATATTTCGCCCGGACTTCAGTATGCCGCCGATCCGAGATTCGTCGTCGAGGGCAGCGTCCAAATACCGATTTTCCGCAATACCAGCGCGATGATGCTGCGAACCGACTACAATTTTCTGCTCGGAGTGAGATATTTGTTTTGAGAAGTTTGATAATAAAAATCGCAATTCTCGCGGCGATTTGTTTTGCGCTGCCGAATATCGTTTCCGCCCAAAGCGATCAAGCCAAAAAAGCGCCGGACATTTCGCTCAAAGATTTAAAAGGCAAAACCGTTAAAATCACAGGCTTCAAAGGCAAAGTCGTGCTGCTGAATTTCTGGGCGACGTGGTGCGCTCCGTGCTTGGCGGAAATTCCCGAATTAATCAAATGGCAGAAAGAATATGAAAATCAAGGTTTGCAAATCATCGGCATCACATATCCTCCAACGAACCGTGTAAAAGTTCGCAATTTCGTTCGTAAAAACAAAATCAACTATCCGATTCTTTTCGGCTCGAAAACGACCAAAGCGATTTTCGATTCGGGAGAAACAATGCCGCTGACAGTCATAATTGATAAGGACGGAAACGTCAAAGCGCTGATCGAAGGTATTATCTTCCCGGAAGAATTTGATGAAAAAATTAAACCGCTTCTCGAATCAGATTCAAAAAAACTTTTTATCAGCCGGAAAGCCGAGTAAAAATACAAATCAAAGATAAATACCCGCCGCATTTTGCCATAACGCCCGTCAAAAATACTTTTTAATCGCATAATTTTCAATCTTGGAAACAATCCTTTTTGACAAA
Organism: Acidobacteriota bacterium; assembly: GCA_005790265.1. Taxonomy (GTDB): domain Bacteria; phylum Acidobacteriota; class Blastocatellia; order Pyrinomonadales; family Pyrinomonadaceae; genus SXVE01. Next base: position 1,175 of record SXVE01000293.1, read on the forward strand.
GATTGTTTGTTATCAAACAGGTGTGTTTGAAAGCAGGCAGTCGGCGTTTAAAACACTCGCTCATCGCCATCCGAAAACGTCATAAAGTCCTGCATCCATCGGCAAAAATTACATTATGGCTGAACTCCTGCCCGCGGCACGGGCTTTGCCCTAGTCTTGTTTTGAATACCAAAGAATCGCTCCGTTTATTTTCGTTTCGCGGATTGATTTATAGGAGTTTTATTTTATGAAACTTATCAATGCCGGTTCACCAAAATTGCGAAATTTCCTGATGATTCTTGCCTTGTTTTCGCCGGTGTTTTTCGGAAACGCGGCGCAAGTTTCAGCGCACGGCGGCGAAGACCACGGCGAGGAAAAACCGAAAACCGCGACCACGACCGCCGGAACGGTAACGCGCTCGACCAGGCTCGGCGATTTCGAGATTATGCTCAAACATTCTCCTCTTGAGCCTGACGCGGCAGCGGCGGGACGCCTTTTTATCACCAGATTTGCTACGAACGAAGCGGTCGGCGACGCGAATCCGGCAATGGAAATAGAATCGGCGAACGGCGCGGTAACGGAGATTCCAATCGAGAAAACCGCCGCTACGGGAAGCTACACGGTTAAAATTCCGGCTTTGCCCGAAGGCGCATACACAATTCGAGCTAAGACGACGGCGGGCGACAAAACCAGCACGGCAACATTTTCCGGCGTTGAAATCGCGCATCAGGAAACTGCGGCGGCAGAGACCGGCACCAGTTCTTGGACGCAAACCGCGCTGATGGCAACGGTGTTTCTAATCGTAATTGGGTTATTCAGCGGCTTGGTATATTTCGCCTGGCGGGTATTTAAAAACAAACCGCTCGGTGAAGAAACCGTTTCCGCCTGATGGCACGGTAAATCAGCAATGTTTTCAAACAATAACTTAACGAGCAGGGGCAGTTTTCTCAAGCCGGAACTTTTTTCCTGTCTTCTTCCGGCTCTGGCGGCGGTGATTTTTATTTTCACCGCCACCACTGTTTTTTCGCAGGATCAGCCGATTCTCGCGCCCACCCAGCCGACGGTCAAACTCGGTTCCGCCGAATTTGTCGGGCAAGACGGTTTGACGATTGAAAGACTCGTCGAATCAGGCGGAAGTCGTCGCGCCGATTTGCTCGCCGCCAGGCAGCGGCTTGCCATCGCTCAGGGACGGCTTCGGCAAGCTAATTTACGTCCGAATCCGACGCTCGATGCCGAATACGGCTCGCCGCGATTCTTGGGCGGCGAAGCCGAAAGCGATTTTTCTGTCGGCGTATCACAGACATTTGAACTCGGCGGCAAACGCTCAAAAAGAGTTGCGGTCGCCGAACTCGAACTTCAGCAGGCGCGAGCCGAAGTTGCCGTGCTCGAACGGCAGTTGGCGGTAGAAATCCGCACGTCTTACACGCGCGCCGTCTCAGCGGCGCGCCAGCTCGATGTCATCGAAAAACTTCTCGCGGCGGATGCGGAACTTGTTCGCGTAACAGACGCGCGTTTGAAAGAAGGCGATGTTGCGCCGCTTGACGCGAATCGTGTCCGGGTCGAAAGCGACCGTTTGAAAATTCAGCAAATCGAAGCCCGCAGCGAGCTTGAAACCGCGCTGCTCGAAATTCGCACGTTCGCTGGTTTCGACGTTTCCGAACCGCTTCGTCTCGCGCCGCAGGCGGAACGACCGCCGCGCCTCGATTTGGGTTTGAGCGAATTGACTGAAACCGCTCTGCGCGAACGCGCCGATTTGCAGGCGGCGATTATCGGCGAGCGTCTCGGCACGGCGCGAATCAATTTGGCGAAATCGCAGGCGACTCCGAACGTAGCCGCCGCTGTCAGGTATTCGCGCTCGAAAGGCATATTTGATTTGACTGCTAGATTAGGCGGCGGCGATTTAACTGACACCGACAACGAATTAACATTTGGCGTTTCGATTGATATTCCGATTTTCAATCGCAATCAGGGCGAGATTGCTTCCGCGACGGGCGAGCAGGTGCAAGCTACACGGCAACGAGAGTTTTTGGAGGCGACCGTGAAACGCGATGTCGCCGTCGCTTATCGGCAATACC
>SXVE01000294.1 GCA_005790265.1 Acidobacteriota bacterium
CGCCGATCAAATCCTGAATCGTGACGCCGTTTCTGACCGATGTTAAATAAAGAGAATTATCGAGTCCGAAAATTTGCGAGGCGACCACGCCGCCGCCGATAATTCCAAACACATCGGCGGCAACCGTCAAAAGCGGAAGCATCAGAAGCAGCGCGATAATGCGCGGCGTCACGAGTTTGCGAATCGGAGAAGTTCCGAGCGCGCGCATCGCATCTATTTGCTGGGAAACCACCATCGAGCCGAGTTCGGCGGAAATCGCCGAGCCAACTCGTCCGGCAACCATCAAAGCCGTCAAAACCGGACCTAGTTCGCGAATCAGTGAAGTTGCGACGGCGCGACCGGCTTCGCTTTGTCCGCCGTAATGCGCCAGTGTCGGATACGTCTGCAAAATCAAAACGCCGCCGGTGAAAAATCCGGTCAGAATGATAATCGCCAGCGACCCGACTCCGATCAAATCCATCTGCCGGATAATTTCGCCGACATAACGCGGTCCTTTGACTAAACCTTTAAGCGCGCGCCATATCAAAAAACTGATTTCCTGTAATTCAAATAAAAATTTTTTGAGCGGATTCATTAAAGATTAACGACAACATTAATTCTAAAGATTATTTGCTAAAGGTTACAACGAACTTTCTAAAACAACAAATTGCAAAAAATCGTGCGTTTAAAAATAAAAAAAAGGAAGCTTTTCAAAAATGAAAACTTCCTCGTAGTAATATGAAAATCCGGCTGAAAATCTTACTGAACGAGCAATATTAATTGGCACGGCGGTTATTGCGCCGGTTGAATCTGCTCGGTTTTTCATCGGCAGAAGAATTTCGCCGCTGTTCCTGAAAATCTTTGCGTTTGTCGGCAAATCGCCGCCGCAATTCGCGAAATTTGACGAGTTGTTCGGGCGTCAGAATTTTTCGCACCTCGATTTCATTTCGCGCTTTGATGCGGGCGATTTCCGCTTGCGCCGTTTGCAGCTCTTTCAGTCGGCTTTCGATCTCGCCGTCATTAATTGAATCGGCATAAATCGCCGCATCGAGATTGCGCATCGCATCGCGAACACGATTTTGCGCTTCCATAATTAACGGTTTGCGGTCGTCGTTGAGGCGGCGAATTTGTTGCAGCTGTTCAGGCGATAAACCCAATTCTCGCAGAATTGAAGGTCGGCGCCCGCCGCGTCGGTCGTTTTGTTCGCGCGGCGCTTCCGGCGGCGCATTTTGCGCGCGCGCGGAAACAAAAAAACAAACAAAACTGAACATCAAAATGAGAACCAATTGATAAAGACTGAATCGTTTCATAGTTTGAATTTATAAAATTATTTTCTCGTATCAACTTCGGCGAACAAATCGGCTAAACGCAGTGTTTCGTCTTCGACATCGTCGTAATTGTTCAGCGTCGGCACCGAAACTTTAACGGGCGCGCTGCTTTCGGCAACCACCGTTTTATTGGCTGGCGTTTTAGCGGCTGCATTATTAAACTCGCGAACAGACGTTTTTGCATTTGTCGCCGCTGCTTTGATTCCAGAATTTTTCACGACCGACTTTTTCAAATTTGCCTGCTGAATAACTGTTGTATTCTCGGCGCTGGTTGCGTCCGACGCTTTGGTCTGAGTCGTTGCAATGGTTGAATTACCGTCATCCGCTTTTTGCACCGCAGAAAATTCCGTAGCTGTTTTTTTGTTCTCAACCGCCGGATTATTGGACGATGCGGATTCGGTTTTTTCCACCGAAATTGGATCAATCTGCGCGATTTCGCCGGGCTGCGTATAGTTGGCAACAAAAAATAAACCGCCGCTGACTGTCAAAATTGCCATCGCCGTTGAAGCGGCTGCCCACATCGGAGCGATGGAAAATCTCCGGCGAATCCGCGCGAGCCAGGAATCCGCGCTGGAAATTTGCGCAACGCTTTTCGCCGCGGTTTTTTCGTACGGAATGACAATCGAAGGCGTTTGCAAAACGGCAAATTCTTCGTCGCGCCATTGTCTGACGGCGAACTGAACGCCGGAAAATTCGGCGAGTTCTTCAGTGCATTCGGCGCACTTTGATAAATGAAATTCAAAACGCGATTTTTCTTTCGCGCTGATTTCATCATAAAAATAAGAAATCAGCTCGGCTGAGTAATCGCAATCCGAATTTTGACGGTTTTTTTCCAACATACAATCTTAAAATTTAAGCAATTAAACAATTAAACGACTTCAATCGGCGTTCTTTCCATTTTCGAGCGCAATTGTTTCAGCGCCGTGTAGAGTCTGCTTTTAACCGTGCTCAACGGCAATTCGAGCGTTTCCGCAATTTGCTGAAAAGTCATTTCTTCAAATTCTTTCATAACAACGATTTGTTTCAGATCGTCCGGCAGCGAATTGACGGCTTGACGAACCAGATTCAAACGCTCGATTTGCTCCGCCGTTCGCAGCGGCGACAAATGTTCGGGCGCGACAAAAGTTCGATCTTCACCCGATTCGCTTTCGTCCAAAAAATCTTCCGAACGAGTTTTCGCGCGCCGCTTAATGGTTAAACATTGATTGACGGCAATGCGGTGAAGCCACGAAGAAACTTTGGCGTCGCCGCGAAAATTTGCCAGATTGCGATACGCGGCGATAAAAGTTTCCTGCGCGGCATCGCGAGCGTCGGCTTCCGCGTTGAGCATACCGAAACAAAGCGCGAAAATCTTACGCTCCCAGCGTTTTACGATTTCGTCGAAAGCCTCCGTTTCGCCTGAGACCGCCAACTCGACCAGCTGCACATCCGTCAAATTCGTTAACATTAACTCGTGTTCTCAAACGTTTTTCGCACGAGACTGTAAATCAAACGCGCTGTGTTGAAAGTTGAAAATTTCTTCTTTCGCTTTTTAGACGTTAAACTGCTGTAAAAAGTCTAATTTTGATAAAAAATCAGTTAAAAAAGAAGCGCGCGATTATTTATTTTCGCGCGCTTCGCCTTTCCGTCTTAAATTGTTTTCCGGTTAACATTTTCCGAGCAGCCAGAAAACGACGATGAAAATCAGTATCGTGGAAATCAAACCGCCGCCCAATTTATAAGCCGCCGCACCGGCGATCAAACCTCGAAATAAATCTCGCATTTTTTAACCCATCCTTGTTGAAATTTGCCGAAGAAGAAAACCTTTGAATGTCGCCGGAATTTTTAATCGGTAAAATGATAAATAGCACAAATTACTCGATAAATACAAATATTTTATTGTCGCGGATTTACGCGAGCAGCGCAGCGTCCGAATCGGTTTCGTTTGTTTCGGCAACGGTTTTGCGCAGCCGCAGCAACGAAATTTTCTTTTCGTCAGCCTGTAAAATCTGAATGTCCAAACCGCGAAAATGCAGTTCTTCGCCGATTTTCGGAACATAACCGACGCCGCTTGTGACTAATCCGGCAATCGTCGTAAAGTCGTCATCTTCAATTTCCATATTGAGCAGGCGTTCGATTTTTCCGATTTCAGTCGAGCCGAGAACATCGTAATAGCCATCTTCGCCTTCGATGATTTCGATAATCTCCTCGACTTCGGTATCTTCGTCTTCGATTTCGCCGACGATTTCCTCGATGATGTCTTCGATGGAAACGAGTCCGGCGACGCCGCCGTATTCGTCAACGACGATAGCGATCTGCACGTGATTGACCTGCATATCTTTGAGCAGCTCAGAAGCGGATTTCGTTTCGGGAATAAAATGCGCCGGTCGGAGCAGATTCTCAATCGTCTGGTCTTCCTTCGATTCAGCCCACGCGCCGAGCAAATCGCGAACGTAAATGACGCCTTCGATGTTGTCAACATTGTCGCGGTAAACGGGAAGCCGCGAATATTTTTCGCCGATAATCAAATCGCGCGCGGCTCTGACGGTCGAGTCAATCGGCAAAGCGCAGATTTCCGTGCGCGGCGTCATAATATCGCCGACGAGCGTATCGCTGAACTCGACCATCGTTTCAATTAATTCGCGCTCTTTTTCTTCAATAATTCCTTCGGCTTCGCCGACTTCCATCAACGCTTGGAAATCTTCGGAATTATCTTCGGATTTTTCATCGGCGGCGTCCGGAGTCATTGTCGTTTCGAGTTTCTGCAATTCTTTCGCTTGCGAACGCGACACAAAAGGTTTGGCGAAAATCGAAACGAATCCGTAAAACGGTCGCGCAAGGGGAAGCAAAACGAGCAGTTTGCTGTCCGGATTTCTCCAGACGAGAAGGCGCGGAATAACCTGGCGAAACAAAACCGAAAGAACGAGCGCAACGAAGATTGATGAAATAATCCACTCGGTGTGATTCTGGATAAAACGAAAAATGACGAGCGTTACTAAAACCGTGAAAATAATTAATAAAATTTGAATGACCGAAGATAAAACGAACCGAAAACGCGGACGGTTTTCGAGAATTTCGCGCAGAAATTCCGCCGATCCGGTTTTGTGATTTTCTTCTGATTCCGTTGCAATGCGGCGCAGACTGACATCGGAAAGATGAGAAAACGCCATATCAATGGTCGCCAGAAAAGCGAGCATTATTAAAATTACAACAGCCGAAATTATCTCAATTTCCATAGTAAAAGAGTTTGTTTATGTTAAATGTTAATTGGAAAAATGTAAAAAATTGAAGGGAATATTTGGTTTGAGGGCAAAAGAAAATAGTAAAAATCGGCGTTAAATTAGTAAAAACGGTTTGCAAGCCAGCTAAAATTTTCCCGCCGCCGCTTGATCGAGCATCCAGTAAAGTTTTCCGTCAAGCGGGTTTAGAGATTGACCCGGAAAG
>SXVE01000295.1 GCA_005790265.1 Acidobacteriota bacterium
AAGCGATTATGAAACTCGCGGTCGGCGGCGCTTAGTCGGTTCAGGTTTCAGGTTTCAAGTTTCAGGTTAGAAAAAAATTCTCATAACTTGAAACTTGAAACCTGAAACCTGAAACCTGAATTTTATGAGAAAAGAACTCGGAACATTTATTTTGCTCGTCGTGTTGTGCGTCGTGTTGGCGATTCTCAATCCGAGCTTTCTGGCGGCGGCGAATTTGCAGAATCTGGCGCGGCTGATCGGCATTTACGGAATTTTCAGCATCGGTTTGGGCATCGTCATCATCACGGGCGGCATTGATTTGTCAGTCGGTTCGGTGTTCGCGCTGCTCGGCGTGCTGCTTTCGATTTTTCTCGTCGAATACAAACTTCCGGCGTTCGTCGCGATCATCGCCGTTATCGCGATTACGACTTTGCTCGGCGCGGTCAACGGTTTTTTGATTACGAAAATCAAAATTCAATCGTTTATCGTCACGTTGTGCGGACTGCTTTTTTATCGCGGTCTGGCGCGATTTATCGCCGGTGACGAAACGAAGGGATTCGGCGCGGCGCAAGGATTTGAAACGCTGCAAAGTCTCGCGACCGGCAGCGTTTTCGGCGTTCCGACGCCGTTTATTATTTTGATTGCAATCAGCATCGTTGCGTGGATCGTCCTTCATCGCTCGATTTTCGGGCGTTATCTGTTCGCCGTCGGACGCAACGAAACGGCGGCGCGTTATTCGGGCATCAATTCGGATTTGATCGTCGCCAGCGCCTACGTTTTATCGGGATTTTTCGCCGGAATCGCCGGAATTCTGCTCGCTTTTTACACGAATTCAGTTTCGCCTTCGTCGCACGGAAATTCTTACGAGCTTTACGGCATCGCGGCGGCGGTTCTCGGCGGTTGCAGTTTGCGCGGCGGTTCGGGTTCGATCATCGGCATTTTGATCGGCACGGCGCTTTTGCAGGTTTTGCAAAATCTCGTCAATCTGCTGGGAATTCCGTCGAGCCTGAATTTCGCCGTGATGGGCGTCGTGATTTTGCTCGGAGTGATCGCCGACCAGATTTTTCAGCGGCGACAGGCGGCGAAAATCGGCAAGTAATTTTAACGAACGCAATGACGAACCAAAATAAAGATGCGGCGGATTCGTCCGCCGTCAAAGCCGGACACTGGGAAGAGCGCTGGCATCCGCTGCGCGAGGAATGGGTGATCGTCGCGGCGCACCGGCAAAATCGCCCGTGGAGCGGCGAAACGCTCGCACAAAAAGCGGACGCGACGCCGGAATACGTCGAAAACTGCTATTTATGTCCGAAAAATGAACGCGTTGGCGGGGCGTTTAATCAAGATTACCGGGGCGTTTACGTTTTCGACAACGATTTGCCGTGCGTCGGCGATAATGCGCCGCGCGAACTCGAAAACCCCGCCGGAATTTACGAAAATCGGCGCGCCGACGGCATCGCGCGCGTCATCTGCTACAGCCCGCAACATAATCTTTCGCTCGCCGAAATGAGCGCGGAAGAAATCGCGCGGGTGATCGAAGTCTGGCAAACGCAATACAGCGAACTCGGACAACGTGAAAATGTGCGCCACGTTTTAATTTTTGAAAACAAAGGCGAAGCCGTCGGCGTCTCGAATCCGCATCCGCACGGACAGATTTACGCGACGAATTTCGTGTTTAAAACCATCGAAACCGAAGCGCAGGCGGCGCGAAAACATCTGGAAAAAACCGGCAGAATTTTGTTCGCCGACATTATCGAAGCCGAAAAACAAGACGGACGGCGCATCATTTTTGAAAACGAACACGCGATTGCGTTTCTGCCGTATTTCGCCCGTTACGCTTACGAAGTTTACGTCGCGCCGAAAAAAACGCACCGCAGCGTCGCCGAATTGAACGAAGCGGAAATCGCGGATTTCGCCGAAGTTTTGCGCACGGTTTTGGTGAAATACGACAATTTGTGGAAAATGCCGTTTCCGTATGTGATGCCGCTGCACAACGCGCCGACCGACGACGGCGATTATTCGAGTTTTCATTTTCACATTCAGTTTCATCCGCCGCTCCGCAAACCGAATTTGCTGAAATATTTAGCCGGACCGGAAATCGGCGGCGGCAATTTTTTGTCCGACACGTCGCCCGAAGAAAAAGCGTCGGAATTAAAAGCGCAGTCGAGCGTTCATTACAAACAGGAGTTAACCGCTTAAAATGGAAACCGCCGCCGAATTTCTGCCGATTATCAAAACTCTGCACGAACGCATTCGCGACGCGGTCGTTGCTGCGTGCGAACAGACGGCGCTCGAAAATCTGGCGGCAATCGCCAAAGAAGAAGCAGGCGACACGATTTACGCGGTTGACCGCGTCAGCGAAGAATTGATCGTCGAATTTTTCGAGCGCGAAGTCGCCGCGCGCGCGCCGATTGTTTTAATCGCTGAAGGTTTGGAAACCGGACAAATCGTGCTGCCCGGCGGCGCGAATGAAGCCGATGCGAAATGGCGCGTGATCGTTGATCCGATTGACGGGACGCGCGGCTTGATGTTTCAAAAACGCAGCGCGTGGATTTTAACCGGCGTCGCGCCGAATCGCGGAACGGAAACGAATCTGACCGACATCGAACTGGCTATTCAGACCGAAATTCCGCTGGTCAAACAGCATCTTGCGGACACGATCTGGGCGGAAAAAGGAAAAGGCGTGAAAGCTGAGCGGTATAACCGAATTACCGGCGAGAAAACCGATTTGCCGATTAAACCGTCGTCCGCACCGACGATTGCGCACGGTTTCGCGAGCGTGTCGCGTTTTATTCCGGGCGTCGGCGTCGAAGCGACCGAGATTTACGAAGAAATCGTGCGCGCGGCGCTCGGCGCGGTGCAAACGGGAAAAGCGCAGTGTTTTGAAGATCAATATATTTCGACCGGCGGACAGCTTCACGGTTTGATGGCGGGACACGACCGCTTCGTCGCCGATTTGCGCCCGCTGTTTGAAAAATCACTGAACAAACGCGGTTTCCGCCTCGGTTTGTGCTGTCATCCGTACGATTTATGCACCGAATTGATCGCGCGCGAACTCGGCGTCATCATCACAGACGAAAACGGCGCGCCGGTCAGCGCGCGGCTCAGCGTTGAACCGGACATCGCGTGGATCGGTTACGCCAACGATGCGATTAAAACGCAGATCGAACCGCTACTGCTGGCGGAATTAAAAAAACGAGAGCTTTTGTAGATTGTCAATGTTTCAAATTGTCGGCGACTCAAAAAATATACCGCAGGACGCGGCGGCGTTTATCGAAACGCTCGCCGCCGAAGTGGATTTGTTTGACGGACAAGCGGAAATCTGCATCGCGCGCGCGCCGGGCAGACTCGACGTGATGGGCGGAATCGCCGATTATTCCGGCGCGCTCGTGCTCGAAATGCCGATTGCCGAAGCCGCGTTCGCCGCTGTCCAAAAGCGCGATGCGCGAACGCTGAAAATCGTCAGCGCGAACGCGGCGGAAAACCATCGCGCGCCTTTTTTTGCGATGGCGCTCGACGAATTTGAAACGGACGGAAATCCGATTTCGTATTCGGCGGCGCGCGAAAAATTCAGGCGCGACGCGGCAAACAGTTGGGCGGCTTATATGGCGGGCGCGTTTCTCGTTTTGATGCGCGAAAAAAACGTTCGTTTCGAGTGCGGCGCGGCGATTTTGATTGATTCCAAAGTGCCGGAAGGCAAAGGCGTCAGTTCGTCGGCGGCGATTGAAGTCGCGACGATG
>SXVE01000296.1 GCA_005790265.1 Acidobacteriota bacterium
GATCCGGTAAATTTGCTTTAGGTAAAATTGGAAAGTTAGAGAATGAAAAACGGAAAATGGAAAATAACAAATTTGTTATTTTCCATTTTCCGTTTTTCATTCTCTAACTTTCCAATTTTACCTAAAGCAAATTTACCGGATCAATTTCGACGTAGACGATTTTCAGATCGCAGAATTTCTCCTGCGCGTCGTGCAGCGCGAAATCGAGCAGCTCGCGCAATTTGGAACGGTTGGCGGCTTTGACGAGAATTTGCAAACGAAACTCGCCTTTCAAACGCGAAAGCGGCGCGGGCGCAACGCCCAAAATTCGGCAAAAATTGCCGGTATTCGCATTATTCAAACAATCTTTCAAAATCTGCGCGTTATCGAATGCATAATTATAATTCGGATGTTTAATTAAAATCGAAGCGAGCGCGACGAACGGCGGATACGCCAAATTGCGGCGAAATTCGATTTCTTCGGCGTAAAACGCATCGTAATTCTGCGCGCACGCGTGCGTCAGCGCATAATGTTCGGGATGATAAGTCTGAATCAAAACTCGTCCCTGTAAATCTCCGCGACCGGCGCGTCCGGCGACTTGCGTCAGCAGCTGAAAAGTTCGTTCCGAGCTGCGAAAATCCGGCATCGCGAGTCCGGCGTCAACCGAAATCACGCCGACGAGCGTCACGTTCGGAAAATCGTGACCTTTGGCGAGCATTTGCGTGCCGACGAGCATATCAATTTCCCCGGCGCTGAATTTTTCCAAAATTCGTTCGAGTTCCTTTTTTTTCGCGGTCGTGTCGCGGTCAACGCGCGCGATTCTCAGTTCGGAAAATTTGCGTTTGAGAATATCTTCAATCTGTTCGGTTCCTTCGCCGACGAAAAAAAGATACTGACTTTTGCATTGCGGACAAACGCGCGGCGCGCGTTCGCGGTGATTGCAGTAATGGCAGACGAGTTTTCCTTCGCGTTTGTGGAAAGTCAAGGTAATGTCGCAGTTGTTGCAACGAACGGCTTCGCCGCACGAACGGCACAAAACGAACTGCGAAAAGCCGCGCCGGTTCAGCAAAATAATTGATTGTTCGCCGCGCGCGTGCGTTTCTTCGAGCGCTTTGACGAGTTCGGGCGAAAACGATGTGTCTTTGCCGAACGCTTTGAAAGTGTCGCGCATGTCAACGATTTCCGCCTGCGCCATCGGGCGATTGCCGACGCGATTTCGCAAACGAACGTATTCGTATTTGCCGGTGTGCGCGTTATGAAACGATTCGAGCGCGGGCGTCGCCGAACCCAAAACGACAACGGCGTGCGCAAAATTAGCGCGGACGATTGCCACATCGCGCCCGTGATAAAACGGCGATTCGTGCTGGCGATACGAGCCGTCGTGTTCTTCGTCAACGATGATTAAACCGATTTTTTCGAGCGGCGCGAAAACCGCCGACCGCGTGCCGATGACGATGCGCGCTTGTCCGCGCCGAATTCGCCGCCATTCGTCGAAACGCTCGCCGGTCGAAAGATTGGAATGCAGAATCGCGACTTCTTCGCCGAAAACGGCGCGCAGTCTTTTTGAAAAAACCGGCGTCAAAGCGATTTCCGGCACGAGCATCAGCGAAGATTTTCCTTTCGCCAGCGCGTTTTTCATCGCGCGAATATAAATCTCGGTTTTGCCGCTGCCGGTGACGCCGTGAACGAGAAACGCTTTATATTTTTCCCCGTCGAGTGCCGTTTCGATTTCGCGCAAAACGACGGTTTGTTCGTCGGTCAGAATCAAATTTAATTTTTCGGGCAGCCGCGCGTTTTTGAGCGGATCGCGCATTACTTCCTGCACGACGATTTCGACGTATCCGTGTTTGGCAAGCGTATTAATTGCCGATGCGCCGATGTCCGCCGTTTCGATCAGTTCGGTAAAAAGCAGTTCGCCGTCCGACGCAAGCAGCGTTTCGATGATTTTTTGCTGCGCGTCGGTCAAAGATTTGTTGCCGTTCCGGTGATTTTCCGGCGGCAGAAGACGAACCGATTTGCGGCGTTTCGGTTTGACCTGCGATGTGATCGTGCGCTGAAACGTTCCCGCCCAGCCGTTTTTGACGAGTTCGCGCACGGCGCGCTGTGCGACGGTCGTGCCGAATTGATTATTTAATTCGCGCGCGGCGGTTTCGCTGCTTTTGGCTAACGCGTTCAGAATCTGCGCTTTCGCGGTCGTCGCCGTCGCGATTTTAATTAATTCGTCGCGCCCCTTTGCCGTAATCGTGACGATTTGCTCGACGCCCGCGTTGATTCCGGCAGGCAGCGACGCTTTCAGCATTTCGCCCCACGAAGACGCGTAATAATCCGCCGTCCATTGCGTTAATCGCAAAATTTCCGGCGTAATCAGCGGTTCCTCGTCAACGAGTTCGACGATTTCCTTGATCGCCGTTTCATCAAATTCGATTTCTTCGCTCAAACGAGCGTGCAGCGCGACGGCGTAGCCGGTGATCTGTCGTTTGCCGAACGGAACGAGAAGGCGTGCGCCGAGTTTGACCGATTCGCGCAAGCCGAACGGCAGACGATATGTAAAAGTCTGACGCAGCGGCAAAGGCAAAGCGACCTCGACAAATTCAATGGATGAAGAATGAGAGATGAAGGATGAAGCGGAAATGTTTTGATTGATGTCAGAACTCACGATTTACATTTGCGAATGAATTTTTAACTCACAAATAATTTTACACTGACAAACCGAATTTCTAAAAAAGCTGTGGTTGATTGCTTTATCCTTTATCCTTTTTACTTTATCCTTTCAAATTATGGACACGATTTTGCAGCGAAAAGAAGAAAAGCGCGGAATAAATAAAATATTTCTCGTCGGTTTGTTAATCGGCGCGGTTTTAATTGCCGGCGCGATCTGGCTTTTGAGTTTTCAGCCGACATCTGACGAGCAGCGCGCCAAAATGGTCGAAGGTTTTGTTTTTGAAGGTTCGCCCGAATTTGAACAAATTTTTAAGGACATCGTGATTTCGACTGATTTCGACCGCACGACCGAATCGCCGACCGGACTCGGCACGATTCAAATGACCGTCGGCGGGAAAATTCGCAATCGCGGCACCCGCACATTCAACGGATTGGAAGTGAATGTCGCCGTCATTGACCGGCAAAATAACGCTTTGAAAGAAAAAAAAGTGATCTTCATTCCGAACCAGCAGCCGAATCTCGAACCGCAGCAAATAATTCCCGTTACCGTCACGTTCGACGGTTTCAGCAAAGATCAGGAACGCGCCAACGTCCGCTGGAAAGTGACGGGGCTGAAAATACAGTGAGAAAATAAAAAGTGAAAAGGTAAAAGCGGGAAGTAAGAAATAAAAAGGCAAAAATTAGCTGAGAAAGATTGCCCGCGAAATAAGCGAAAAAGCGCGAAATAAAAAGAACGACAAATAAGTATTCTTTATTTCGCGCTTTTTCGCGTTTATTCGCGCGCAATTCGCTTTTTTCTCTAAATTTTCAGTTTTTCAATACAACAGAAAACCTTTCTTCAATTTTGCCTTTTTACTTTTTACTTTCCCCGCCCGTTTCTCTGACAAAAAGTTCTTCGAGCGATTGTTTGACCGGCTGGACGGAGACGAGTTTTCCGCCGCAGTTGCGAACGATGCGCAGCACCGTTTCGATGTCCGCTTCATCGTCAACCTGAACGTTCGCGCCGTTCGGTTTGGCGAATATTTCCGCGCCGGAAATCATTGCGATTTCCGGCTGAATTTGTTCTTTTGACGCGTTTTTGATGTTGATTTCAAACGATTGCGTTTCGCCGCTCGCGGTCAGTAAATCTTCGAGTTTTCCGGTCGCCGCCAGTTTTCCCCGGCGCAAAATCGCTACGTTATCGCACAGCGCTTCGATGTCCGACAAAATATGCGTTGACATAAAAACGGTTTTTCCCTGATCGCGCAGCTCGGCGATTAATTCGCGGATTTCCCGGCGACCAATCGGATCGAGTCCGCTCATCGGCTCGTCGAGAAAAACGATTTGCGGATCGTTGATCAAACTTTGCGCTAAACCGACGCGCTGCAACATTCCTTTGGAAAATTTGCGCAACTGTTTTTTCCAATCCTTTTCGTCCAAGCCGACGCGCGTCAAAAGTTCTTCGGTTTTCACCTTGCGCCGCGCCGCATCTAAACCGAACAGCTCGCCGAAATAATTCATCAATTCGCGCGCGGTCAAATAATCGTAAAAATACGGATTTTCCGGAC
>SXVE01000297.1 GCA_005790265.1 Acidobacteriota bacterium
ACGACTAACGGCGCCGGTCAAACCGTTCGCCGCTTGCAGGATTCGACCGGCGGAATAATCGAAGTCGTCGTTGATTCAGCCGGCAAAATCGTCAGCTCAAAAATCGTCAGCGGCGCGAGAAATCAATAGTTTTTGAAATTTCGTTTCAGAATTAAATTTACGACATATAAAGAAAAACAAGGCTCGGCAATTCATAAAAGTTGCCGAGCCTTGTTGTTTTTACAATTTTTTACAACAAAATTTTCGAGCTAAAGTTTCAATTTAATCACTTCCGACCCGGCTAAAAGATATGCGCCCGCGCCGTAAACTTCCCAGGATTCGGCAGTGAAATTTTTGCGCGGATCCGCACCGATCGGCTGCGTCCAGCCGACTTTGCCGTCTTCGTGAACGAGCGTATTCAAGCCAGCCCAGCCTTTTCTGACCGCTGGAAGATACGTTTTTTTGTCGAGAATTTTGTTGTTTATTCCCCACGCCAAACCGTAAACGTAAAATCCGGTGCCGCTCGCTTCGCCGCCCGGATACGAATCGGGATCGAGCAGACTCGAACGCCACAAACCGTCGGACTGCTGCAAAGTGATGATTTTCGCCGCCATTTCTTTGTAGAGATTTTCGTAAAATCGGCGTTTCGGATAATTGCGCGGCAGTTCGTCGAGCAGTCGCGCCAGACCGCCCAAAACCCAGCCGTTGCCGCGACTCCAGAATATTTTTTTGCCGTTGGCTTCGCGTTTTCCTTCGCCGCTTGCGTTGATTAAATAACCGGCGTCGCGGGCGAAGAGATGTTCCTTTTTGTCGTAAAGCAGATCGTAAGTTTCCTGAAAGAATTTGTCGTTGGTGGCGAGGTAACTATTGTCGCCGGTGATTTTAGTGAGTTTGGCGAGCGTCGGCGGAGCCATAAAAAGCGCGTCGCACCACCACCACGTTATGCCGTGTTTGGCGACTTCATTGCCCGTTTCGGTTTGCAGACGTTTGACGACATCAACAGTCGGCTGAAGCATTTTCTGATCTTTTTTCAGCCGGTAAACGTCCAGATAAGTTTGATTGATGGCGATATCGTCGGCGTGATCGAAACGTTTTCCCGGTTTCCATTCGGTTTGTTTGCCCAAATCAATCAGCGCGTTCATAATCACGGGCGATTTCGTCGTTTCGTAAGCAGCGAAAACTCCGGCGTAAAACGCGCCGTTCGTCCAATCGTAAGGCTGGTGTTTCGGGTTTTTAAGCTGCCAATCGGCGACTTTGAGCATTCGCTCTTTGATGTTGTTTTTCTTAAAAACGTCAGTGTTTTGCGCCTGAACATTGACGAACAGCGCGAACAAAATCAACAGCGAAACGGATAAATTCTTTTTCATAGTTTTGGATTTCAGAATAATTCGATTTAGCGAATCGAAAATTTTCCGCTCAAAGTTCCGAGCATCACGGTAAAATCACCGACTTCGACGGTCGGTTTATTGTCGGTATTGATAAACGAAAAATCTTCGCGATTTAATTTGAACGTCAGATTTTTGCTTTGTCCGGGTTCGAGATAAACTTTGGCGAATCTTTTAACTCGTTTGCCTGCCGGAGTTAGCGTCGCGTAATCATCGCGCAGATAAAGAATCGCGGTTTCTTTCCCGGCGCGTGTTCCGCTGTTGGTAAGTGTTGCGGAAACGGTGATTTCGCCGGTCATCGGAATCGAATCGGGCGAAATTCGCAGATTGCTGTAAGCGAAATTCGTGTAGCTCATTCCCGCGCCGAACTCGAATTGCGGGGCGAATTCCGGTTTGTTGAAATCCGGTCGTTCGGTGACAAACATCGGCTGGTCGTAAGCGACGTGATAACCGGCGATGCGCGGATAGGTGAACGGCAGTTTTCCGTTCGGATTGTAATCACCGAACAGCACGTCGGACACGGCGCGCCCGCCTTCGTTCGACGGATTAAGCGCGAGAACGATGCCCGAAACTTTATCGGCGATACGGCTGATAATTCGCGGGCGACCTTGTGAAAGCACGAGAACAACTGGCTTTCCGGTCGCGATAATCGCTTCGGCGAATTTTAATTGCGTTTCCGGCAGAGTTAAATCGGCGATGCTGCCCGGATGTTCGGTGTAAGAACCTTCGCCGAGACACAGCACGACGACATCAGCATCTTCGGCTTCGTCAACCGCTTTTTTGACGTTGACTTCTTCGTCAATATTGGTCGGATTGGAATTTGAAGGCGAATTCGCTTTGCGGACGATGCGCGTGCCTTCGACGAATTCAAAGTTTTTGCCGCCGAGTTTTTCGGCGATTGCCCTTTGTATCGTCGGTTTGTCTTTCGGGTAAAGCGCGGGTTCCGAACCTTGCCAAACATAAGTCCATCCGTTATTAAGCGAAATCAGCGAATCGGCGGTCGGTCCGGTCACAAGAACTTTTTTGTTTTTGGCGAGCGGCAGAATATTGCGGTCGTTTTTCAGCAGAACGATTGATTCGCGGGCGGCTTCGAGCGAGGTGCTGGCGTATTCGGCTTTGCCGAAATTCGCCATTAGGGATTTGTCGGGCATCGCGTTGTCAAAAAGCCCGAGTTCGTATTTGACGCGCAGAATTCGCCGCACCGCGTCGTCAATTCTCGTTATCGGAACTTTCTTTTCTTTGACGAGCTGAATTAAATTATCTGAAAAACTGAAACTGAGCGGAACCATCGACATATCAACGCCCGCCATCACGGACATTCTCGTCGCTTCCTTTTCGTCCGCCGCAACGTGCCAATGGTCAACGAGTTTTTTGAT
>SXVE01000298.1 GCA_005790265.1 Acidobacteriota bacterium
CCGCATTGATTACATTTTCCGTCGGTGCTGCAATAACCTTGTACTTTCTTCCCAACCAAGTTGCAGTGCCTCAAGAAGCGCAAACTTCGCAGTTAAAAGCAAACGGTTTTGCGTTTGATAATTCGCAACCGTCAAAACTTTCCGAAATTCCAAAGACGCAGACTTCGCCGCTGAAAGAACGTAAATTTCCCGAAGTTCGGGATACAAAGACGACGGTTGCCGGCAAACTTGAAATTATCGAAACCGATTTTCTTGAGTGGAAAGTTGTTCTTGACGGAAAACAGATTTTTGCTATTGGAGATTACTCGCCGCAGATTGCGGCACAAATTTCCGGCAAAACCGTGCCTTTTGATGAAGTGATTGTCTTAATGCAAATGTCTGGAACTTGCTGCGAGTTCGGGCGTTTTTGGTTTTTAGGTTTAAAATCAGACGGCTCTTATTATTTTTCAAAACCGATAGGTAACGGATTCGCATATATGCCCGAAGTCAGCCGCGGCGAAAATTATATTAAAGTGCGAGTTCGCGGCGGACGTGAAAATCACGGCGAGTTTTATATGCCCGGAGGCGCGTGGATTTTTCAGAACGGGCGTGTTCGCAAAATAAAATAATTGTGGAGAATAATGCTTTAATCAACGCATTCACGGACGCGAGGCATCAGCGGCAACTTTCTCAGCGCATTGTGGGTTGTTTTAAGTTGCCCGCCTCCCATTGTCGTCCGCGTTCACTTCACAGTTTCGACAGTTTCGTCGGCAGGCGGAAGTGTTGGTTTTATTGAGTAAACTTATGAAACGATTTTCAATTTATATAATCATCGCACTGACGACGTTTTTTGCCGGCGTTATTATCGCTGCGGTTTTCACCGTTCGTTATGTTCAATCTCTCGACCGAACGAAATCTTTGATCACGGCTGAAAATCAAACCGCATCGGCAAGCGAAATTGCGACGCGGACAGAATCGCCGTTTAAGGAATCGCAGGAAGCGAAAGCCGTGCGGGTTGCCGAAGAATTTGTGGCGCGAAACGGTTACACGGATTTATCCGCCGACAAAAGCAGGATAACTTACGAAACGGTCGAGTTTGACGGCAGCCTCGACGAGATTTTAAAGATGAGAGCCGACACTCTGGAGCGGAAAGCCTACGGAATTTTATACAAAGCCACCGGAACGAAAATGGGAGAAAAAGGCTGGACGGTTATTTTTCGAGCAAAAGGCGTTTCCGACAATTATTATAAATCCGTCTCTCAAGCCGCGGGCAGAAAAATAACCAGAGAAAATTATCCAATCGGGCGAGCGGTGACAATGGACGCAAACTTTGAAAACCTTTTGGTGGAACACAAAGATTTTCCGCTGCAAAATGTTGACAAAAAGTTATGAGTAATTCATTGACGCGAACCTCATTTTAATGCCGACGCAGGTGATACTGATGATTCCAATGATTCCACCGCCAGGCGATTGAAAGCGGATTGGCGGTCTGATGAATGCCGAGCAGAACGCTCAAGCGCAGTTTCAAGTAATAGAGTGCAAATTTAATCACTTTCATCAATCTTTATCCAATGGAATCTCGACCGTCGCACATTTGAAAATCCTTCAATAGCGAGCATCTTAATCGTTTTTTCATATAAAACTTTAACTTTCGATTCGGCAGCTAACCGGTTCGCTATGATTTTTATTGCTTCGGCGTGTTTGTTTTCCTTGATTAATAACCTTTTTCATTAAAGAAATTTTTTGCGTTCCGCATTCGGGATAGAAGCGACATTTCCGATTTTTTCAATAAAGAATGTATCAAAAGCTTGAAAATCCAGCGTTTTAGTAAAATAATCATATACGCCGTAATCCGAAAGCGACTGCAAAGTATTGCAATCACCGTGACTGATCAAAGCGATTACCGGAATGCCTTTACGGGAATCAAGCGCACATATTTCCCGTAATTGATCCATATCTTTTTCCATCTGATAAGACACGTCAAAAATAATCAGGGCTGGATTTCTAGTCGAATAAAGTTGATTCATTTCCTGTTCGGTAGCGGCGCTTTCAAGACGAAAATTAAGAGTCTCGAGATACGCCTGTAAAAGCGAACGGATTGACGGTTCTCTGCCGATAAATATAGCCATCGGCGTATTGTCATTAACGAAATTCACTGATTGACCTTTGCGCTTTTGTAATCTTAATACAACAAAACTTCACCAAAATCCCTTCCACCGTTCTCGCGTTTATCGAATTGTTTGATCGCGCGTTAAATTAGACCGCTCAATCCGCTCCTTGCAGTTGCAGCCATCGCCCGCGATAAAAATAGCGCACGGTTGAAGCCTTTTCAATAAACGCATCACTGATGCCTTGGTGTTTGATCGGCGGCAGTTTTTTTCCGTTATCTCCCCGCTGTTGTTTAAAAATATAATCTTTGGCGGCAACGTCAATAGCTCTGGAAAACCCGATCCCGCCGCCTTCGCTTGTGGTTTGCAAATAATGTTTATCATTCGCTTCGGCAAATCGTGCGACTGCTTTTGTCGAACCGTTCCAAAAGACCCAGATTGCCGAAACACGCTGACGCGAACATAAAACCGCCCAATCAAATTGTCCGCTTTGAGCAAACTCTCCGCGGATAACATTGTGCGGTGTTGTTTCGCCGGAGATTTGCGGAACGGTGCAGCCGCGCGTTTCAAGATACGAAACGATACTTTTAGGCAGCCTCGAAAAGGCGGACGGTTTCAACCGAACCGTTGCTTCATCGGCATTTTGCCATTTGTCCTGCGCGTGCAGGCGCGAAGAAAGCACCGAAACAGAAATGATAAAAGTCAGCATCAGTATTTTCATATTAACCTTCGAAGAAAAAGAATTGATCGAAATTTAGATCGAACGAAAAATTATACTTTGTGATTCCGAATTATTATATATTTCAGCAGGTTAATAGATAAAAGAAAATTTAAACTTCACCGTCGCCAAATCTTTATTCTTCCTGTTCGCCATAAATTTCGCGTGAAATTTTTCAAACGATTTTATTAAGGCTGTGTTCCTCAAGTATGTAGTTTTCAGATTCCTCCGCAGCAATTTGGACTTTCCCATGTTGTTCTCCTCAAACGACGGAATATTGCGGTCTGCCGTTATAAAACCGAGCCGTTCGCAATTTCAAGTATTACAGGCGGCTGATTTTTTTCTGCAAAATCGAAAGTTTGTCTTTTTGAACGCTTTCCGACAAATTCGGCGGCGAATTTTTTGCCGGATATCCATTGCTTTGTCATATTCATCGCGGGCGTTGCGCGATAAATTTTCCTGAAGAAAACAGCCGCCGAGTTTTTCGTGATAATTCGCCCGCACGGATTCGGCGTAGGCGGAATCCTTCGCGCGGGCGGTTTCGTAAATTTCGCCGAACGCCGCTTCGTAAAACCGGCGGGCGTTTTTCGCGTCTTTTCGCCGCAAAAATTCGTCGGCGCGGTTGAATTTCATTTCGGCGCGCTGTTTGATGAAATCGAAATTATTCGGATCGGTTTCAATCGCTTTGTCCATCAATTCAAAAGCGCGGGCGAAATGCGTTTCGGCTTTTCCGGTTTCGCCGAGCCGAAAGAAGACGATGCCAAAGCGTTGTTCGATGTCGGCGACGTAGGTTTTCAAGCCGACGTGCGCGTCGTCTTTTTCGAGCAGCGGGTTGTAGAAATCGAACGACGCGCGCAGATTTGCGAGAGCTTTTTGATAATCGCCCGTTTCGGTAAAATACGCTGCCTGACCGACTTTTGCCGAAGCGAGCAGCGCGGGCGCGATGATGTTTTCCGGGTAAAGACGAACGAGTGTTTCGCTGATTTCGACGTATCTTTCAAACAGTTTGCCCGCTTCGCCGAGATATTTTTTTTCGGCTTCAAATTCTCCGGTTTCGCGGGCGTTCGCCGCCAGCGTCAAAAGCGCCGCGCCTTTGCGCTCGCAGGCGATGACCAGATAATTGCTCGCCTTCAAATGGTCGGGACGGGCGCGGAGAAATTTTTCGCTTTCCGCGATGACTCGATCAAAAACCGGAATGTTTTCGCCCGCGCCCGCACCGACAGGCAAAGCGTCGCCGAAAAACAAATACGCGGGCGTGATTTTGACGAATAAATTTTCGTCGCCGGGCGATGCGGTTAAAAACTTTTCGGCGAGCCGGACGGCTTTTTCAAACGCTTCGCCGCTTTCCGCCGTGTTTCCGTTTTGCCGCAGAACGACGGCGTATTCGGCGCAGGCTCTGACCAGATCGCCCTGCAAAAGCGTATCTTGAGATTTTTCCGCGAGCGGTTCGAGCAGCTCGATGCCTTTGCGGTAATTTGCAATCGCGCCGGCGGTGTTTCCCAGATTCGGCGAAGTCGGCAAGCCCTGAACCTTACCGATTTGCAGAAACGTGCGCGCCAGCTCGCTTTTAAGCCGGTCGTCCGCGCTCGCGTCCTGCGCGAGATTATCGAAATAAGCGAGCGAATCGTCAACGAACATTTGCCGGATGACCGTTGAATTCGGCAGCTTTTCGGCTTCGGCGTAATACTTGAAAACGATATTGTTACCCAATTCGCGCACTTGATTGAAACGCTGTTCTGCTAGAGCCTGCTGCCGCCGGGCGCGAACGGCTTGCCACGTCGTCGCGGCGATGCCGCCGATTAAAGTTAAAAAAATCAAAATAACTGCAATGACCGCCGCGCGGTGACGTTTGACGAATTTTTCCAAACGGTAAGCAGCCGTGTCGGGACGCGCCGTGACCGGAAGCCCTTCGAGATGCCGCCGGATGTCGCCCGCAAGCTGTTCGACCGAAGCGTAGCGGCGCGACGGTTCTTTCCGCAAAGCCTTGAGAACGATGTTGTCCAAATCCCCGCGCAGCAATTTCGGATTTGTGATTTGCGGTTTGTGATTTGTCCTTTGTCCTTTGTTTTCAGAAGTGTCGCCGGATTTTGGCGGCGAAGGACGACTGACTAAGAACGAAGGACGAACGAGTTCGACTTCGGCGATGATTTTCGCCATTTCGTCAGCGCGGAAATTCGGAAAATCGTAGGCGGGCGCGCCGGTTAAAAGTTCATACAAAATCAAACCGAGCGTGTAAATGTCGCTCGCGGTCGCCAGGGTTTCGCCGCGGATTTGTTCGGGCGAGGCGTATTGCGGAGTCATCATCGCAAACCCGGTCAGCGTTCGATTTTTTTCCGCGTTTTCCTCGTCCGAGAGAATTTTCGAGATGCCGAAATCGAGCAGTTTCACCGCGCCGTCGTCGGTCACTAAAATGTTCGACGGCTTCAAATCACGATGCACGACGAGGCGCGAATGCGCGAACGAAACCGCGTCGCAGATTTGCAGGAAAAGCCGCAAACGCTCGTTGACGTTTAAATTTTTCTCGCCGCAAAATTCGGCAACCGGCTTTCCGGCGACAAACTCCATCGCCAGAAACGGCGTGCCGTCCGCGCCGCGCCCGCCGTCGAGCATCCGGGCGATATGCGGGTGTTCCAATACGGCGAGAATCTGCCGCTCGCGGCGAAAACGGCGCGCGATTTCAGTCGAATCCGCCGCCGCGCCGCGCAGAATTTTCAGCGCGATTGTCTGCGAAAAATCTTCCGCCTCGCGCCGTGCTTCGAAAACCACGCCCATTCCGCCGCGCCCGATTTCCCTCACGATTCGGTAATCGCCGATTCGTCTGCCCGTCAAATCTTCCGCCGCCGCATCGTCTTCGTCGCCGTCGTCGCGCCAGAGATGCGCGACGTTCGCCATCGGATTGACCGAATCGTTTTTCTCGTCCGCCGCCAGCAGGCGGCGCACTTCGCGGATGATTTCCGAATCAGCCGCCGCTTGTGACCGGAGAAAACGCTCGCGCTCGCCGTTCGCCGCCGAAAGCTCGACCGCCTCGCCGAAAATCTCTTTAATCTGCTGCCATTTTTGCGGATTCATCGCCGTGCGGAAAATACAATCATTAGAATTACGAATTTTAGTTTTTAATCGAAAACTTTGCGGAAGTAAAAACGGCGGCTGTTTTTTTTGCCACGCGCGGAATTTTTCCGCTTAATCTTGTTACGCAGGAGTCGGGCGAAAATCAGGTTAATTTATCAATCAGCCACGCGCGCGCCATTCGCCAGTCGCGTTTGACGGTCGAATCCGACACGCTTAAAACTTCCGCCGCTTCCTCGTTCGTCAGACCGCCGAAAAATTTCAGTTCGACGACTCGCGCCGCCTGCGAATCGAACTCCGCCAGTTCCTTGAGCGCGTCGTCGAGAAAAATCAAATCTATTTCGCCGATGCTGCTCGCCGCCGCGTGTTCCGCGTCGTCGAGCGAAACGTAAGTTTTGCCTTCGTTGCGTTTTTTCGCTTTTCGTTCGAGCGCGTGGTTGACCAGAATGCGGCGCATCATCTCGCTGGCGACGGCGAAAAACTGCGCGCGATTTTGCCAGTTGACCGAATGCTGCGTGGCGAGGCGCAGATAGGCTTCGTGAACCAGCGCGGTCGGCTGCAAAGTGTGATTCGCGCGTTCGAGCGAAAGTTTATAGGCGGCGATGCGCTTTAATTCGTCATAGACGAGCGGCAGAAAGTCGTCGAGATTCCGGCGCGGCTGGTCGGGCGCGTTTTTAAACGAGTCGGCGGAATCGGCAGTCTTTTTTTCGGTCATCGCGGGCGGATAGAGAAAAATTATTCTATCTCAGGATGACTTTTTTTGACAGATGCCGGACTGGTCGAATCGATTTTTAACGCCCGCGCGGCGCATTTTTGTCTCTCCTCTTACCGGCACGCTTCGGTTTTCTGACCGCCGTTTTTTTTGTAATTTTCCCAGTCGGCGCGAGCCGCCGCTTTGTCGCCGAGCGCGCAGAAAGCGGCGGCGCGTTTCGGGTAAAGCGAGATGCGAAGCGGCATTTCCTCGATGGCGGCGTTATAATCGCTGATTGCCGCCCGGTAATTTTTTTGTTCGAGATAAAGATCGCCGCGCCGGATGCGAAATTCGGTTTGGTAATTTGTTTCGATGCCGGCGGCTTTCGTATAATCGGCGATTGCCGCCGCCGTCTGTCCGGCTTGCGCGTAAAGAGCGGCGCGACCGGCGTAGTAAAAAGCGTTGTCGGGTTTGAGCCGGATAAGCGTCGAAAAATCGCTGATCGCTTCGTTGTTTTTGTTTTGCAGTTGAGATAAAACGTGGCGCAGTTTATATGCTTCTTCGTCATTCGGATCGAGCGCAATCGCTTTCGATAAATCGGCGCGCGCCGCGTCGTAATTTTCCGTTAAAAGATAAACCTTGCCGCGCGCGGTCAATCCTTGCGCCGTTTCCTTTATTTTCAAGCTCTCGCCGTAAGCCTCGATTGCCGCCGCGAAATTCTTGTCTTCCGCCGTTTGTAATGCGCGTTCGAGCCAGGCTTCGGCGGTCGCCGGTTTCGATTTTTGATTGATTGCCCAATCCTGACAGGGTTTCGAGGAAAATAAATCCGAATCCTGCGCGGAATCGGCGAGGGCTTTATCTAATTCTCCCAGACTACAGTAGACGTAAGCTCGCCGCTCGGCAGCGAAATTCGTCACAAATTCGGCGCGGCTGTGGGCGATGGCGGCGGTGTAATCGGAGGCGGCTTCCTTCAATTTTCCGAGATCGTAAAACGCCTCGCCTCTGGCAAGACGTGCGGCGGCGAGTTTCGGGTTTAATTCGACGGCGCGGCTGAATTCAGTGACGGCTTGTTTCTGCAAAACAATTTTTTCGCGGGTCAATTCGTCGTCGAAAATTCTGGACTGTTCGAGCAGTGCCGCGCCGCGTCCGAGAAACGCTCGGGCTTCCCGCGGATTGATTTCCAAAATCCGCTCATACATCGCCAGCGCGATTTCAAAATAACCGTTTGAATTTACGCGGTCGGCGTATTTGAGACGCGGCTCGACGAAATTCGGGTTGATCGCCGAAGCCTTTTTAAATTCCTCGAAGGCTTTGGCGTAATCAACCTGCGTGTCGTAAATCAGCCCGCGATAATAAAACGGCGCGGCGAATTTCGGATCGGCTTGGGCTGCTTTGCCGAAAAAATAAATGCCCGCGTCCTTGCCTTCCGCCATCAGCTGCTCGAAAGCGTTTTGGAAAAGCGCGGCTGTCGCCGGATTCGGCGCGTCCGTCTTCGGCTGAATGCGGGCAGGCAAATCCGCCTCCGCCGCGCCGAGCTTTAAGGCTTCGCGGCGCGCCCGCTCGTAATCGGGGTAATCTTCGAGCAGTGCGAGATAATCTTTTAACGCGGATTTTTGATCGCCCTTTCGAGCGTAAAGCCCGGCGCGGCGGAAAAGATAGCCGGGCTGCTCGCTGATTTCCCGCGCCCGCGTATAATCGGCAATCGCTTCGTCAATCGAATTTTTCTTGGCATACGCCGCGGCTCTGATTTCGTAAAAACCGGCGAAATTGTCATCCCCGGCGATTTTTTCGGTTAAATATCGGGCGGCGCGGTCGGCGTCGCCTTTTTTCAGATACGCCTCGCCGATAAAAGCGAGAGTCCATTTGTCGTCGGGACTTTGCCGCAAAGACTTTTCAAATTCGGCGATTGCCTGATCGTAAGCCCCGCTGTCGAGATAAACTCTGCCGAGGTAGTAATGCGCGGCGCTGTTTTCCGGGTCGAGCCGCAGGGCTTTCTGAAAATCGGCGAGCGCCTGCGGAAATCTTTTTTCCCAAAGGTTGATTTCGCCCGCGTCGAATAAACGCTTGACTTCTTTTTCGCGCGCCGTCTCCTGACCCCATACATTAGCGGCGAAAAATATCAGCAGCGCGAGCGGCAGCAGCGATTTTACAATTAATTTTCTTTTCATTTAGGCAGATTATTTTTGCGGCTTTTGCGCGCTGATTTTTTGATTGTTTGACGAGTTTTCGTTCGCAGCTCGATGGGCTTGATTCTCGACCATTTTCCTTCAGCCCAGCAGAGTCGGTAAATTTGAGTTTCCTTGACCGGCAGCGTCCGGTCGGCGTAGCGGATTTCGTATTTTCGTTTGTATCTCGACAAATCGTTTGCCCGGTCGTAAATCATACAATTTATTTCCGCGCTTTTGAGAACGACGGCGTAATAGCCCGCGCTTAAAAAAGCGCAGTCGGCGCAGAACTTTTCGGCGGCGTCGTGTTTGATCGCGCCGATGTCAAAATAATCGTTCATCGCTTGGCGCGCCGGAGCGAAAGATTTATCGAGCAAGCCTTTAGCTGAAACGCAGCATTCGGCTTGCGGGTTGTCAATTTCGCGCAAACTGAGCGAAGCGTTTTCGACTGGCTTACCATTCGCGTCGGTCAAACGCGCGACGAGCATATAATATCCGTCAAACGGGCAATGCTGGGCGAATGAGACGGATGAAAGCGCGGACATCAGCGCGAACATCAGCAATAGTTTTTCATAAATTTTACCTTTGGCGAAACTCGATTTTATTTCATCCGAGCGGGTCTGAAACAGTCTGCGACCTTGATTTTCTC
>SXVE01000299.1 GCA_005790265.1 Acidobacteriota bacterium
ATGGAAAATCGAGCCGATGACGATTGACGCCGTCTTGCTTTACGCGCAAAAAGGAACGGGAAAACGCAGCGGACTTTTCACCGATTACACGTTCGCCGTTTGGAACGATGAAGGCGAACTCGTGCCGTTCGCCAAAGCCTATTCCGGTTTGACCGATGCCGAAATTCGCCGCGTGGATAATTTCGTCCGCCGCAACACCAAAGAAACTTTCGGTCCGGTTCGCAGCGTAACGCCGAAACTCGTTTTTGAACTCGCGTTTGAAAATATTCAGAAATCCACGCGTCACAAATCCGGCGTCGCGGTTCGTTTTCCAAGAATTTTGCGCTGGCGCGAAGACAAAACGATCAAAGACGCGGACAGTTTGAAAACGATTCACGAACTGCTCGAAGCAAACTTAAACGGCGCGAATGAAGAAAATTAATTTGAAAAACAGCGCGCAAAATGTTTTCTCGCTCGCCGAACAAAGGCTTTATCCGCATTTTAAATTAACCGCCGAAAAATTTCCGCGTCTGCTCGCAACGCGAAGAATCGCTGACGATAATGCGGAATATTTCGGCGCTTTTCTGCCCGAAACCGGCGTCAGATTTTTGATTGATTTTTTGAATAAAACTTTTCGCCTGCGAACCTGCGAAATTGATATTGACGGAAATTTCGATGTGCCGTGCACGCAGTTTTACCGCAAAAGATGCGTCGCGCCGTGCGTGGCAAATCTTTGCAATGAAACGGAATACGCAGAAAAAGCCGCGCTCGTCAGGTTATTTTTGCGGCGCGAAATCGTCGAATTGGAAAAATATTATCTGCAAAAAATCGAAGCCGCTGCGGACAATTTTGAATTTGAACGCGCCGCCGAAATGCGCGACGAATGGCTCGAAATTGAGAAGACTTTGACAGCGAAAGACTGGAATTTCTGGCTCGACGATGCCATTGATACGTTTGAAATCGTCGAAACGGAAAGCGATTTTTACGTTTATCTCGTGACGATGCGCGGGCGCAAAACGCTCGGAAAGCGCGTCTTTGTTTTTGAGAAAAAAGGCGCGCGAGCGGAGGTTTTGCCGGCGATTCTGCCGCAGTTTTATTTGTTTCACGCGCCGAAAGAAATTCGCGTCGCCGAAGATTTTCCCGACCGATTTTTGATCGCGGACGAACTGAGCAAAAGATTCGGGCGCAAAATAAAAATTGTGGTGATTAACGAAAACGCGCCGAAAATTATGACGAATCGCGCGCTCGGACGCACGAAATACGAACACGAATTTCGCCAAATTACGCGCGCCGAATCGTTTGGCGAAATACAATTAGAACTAAAAAAAACATTTAATTTACTGAAAAAACCGCGCCGCATCGAAGCGTTCGATGTCGCGCATATTTCCGGTCAAAATTTCGTCGCGGCAAAATCCGTCTGGGAAAACGGGAAATTCGTCGCCAGAGAATACTCGTTTTGGTTTTCCGACGAATTATCGGAACTCGAAACGCTGCGCAAATTTATCGAATTTCGCTTTTCCCAAAACGAGAAAAGTTTTCCCGACTTGATTTTGATTGACGGCGGGAAATCACATTTGCAAGCCGCGCTGAAAGGCTTGGAAAATTTTGCGGACAGACGTTTTTCGGTCGCGTCCGCCGTCAAACCGCCGAAACAGCACGGCGAAATTTCGCACTTTTTGACTGAAAATAATTCCATAATAAATTTCGACGGCGAATCGGCGGCGCACCGCGTTTTGCAAACTCTGCGCGACGAAGCGCACAATTTATCAAACGAAATTCACCGCCAACGGCGCGAAATGGCGCATTTTTACGAACTCGCGGAAATTCTGCCGTCAATCAATGAAAATGAAAGAAGGCGTTTGCTGAAAAAATCAGGCTCGCTGAAAAATGTTCTGGAAACTGAAAAGGAAAATCTGGCAAACGATTTTTCAAAAGCGGAAATCGAGACGATAATGAGCGATCTGCATAACTACAAAAACGGAAAATTCGCTAAAATCGAGCCGCTGATCGTGCCGCTGCGCTACACCGACGAAAACGGCGACGCGCAGAATTTGCGACCGCTTTCTACTTATAAGTAAGTTTGCGGCGCCGCTAATTATGCCGAAACTTTTGTCGTACAGTCGTGTTGAAATTCAAATGAAAAAATTTTATCTAAACAGCGTTTTGGTTCTGATTTTACTGTCCGCCGGAGCGAGCGCGCAAACGGGAAATTGTCGGCTGACGGCGGCTGAAGCGCCGATTTTGCACAATTTTCGGCTCGGAATGACATCGCCGGAAGCGCGCGCGGCGACGGGCGGGAAACTGAAAATAAAGATTAAGCGTGAAGGTTCTTTTTTTCAAAATTTCATCGAAAAAGCGCCGCCCGCATTTCTCGCCGACGTGCGCGCGCTTTATCTGCGGTTTTACGACGGCAGACTTTATCAAATCGAAGTATTTTATCATCCGGCAAATTCGCTGTCCGCAATTATCGAAAAAAACGTCGTCGGTGCCAATTTGCCATTCGCCGATTGGACGACGCAAAACGGCGCATCAAAAATAAACTGCGCCGGTTTTTCGATTGTCGCCGACGAGCGTTTGAATCCGCACATCGAATTGACCGACGAAAATCAGCGCGCTCTTTTTGAAGCATCGCAAAAAAAATAATTCGGCGCCGCATTCAACAGTCGGCTGAAAAAATCAAAAAAATCTATGTTATTATTTGGCTCGCTTATCTTCTGATCGCAGGAAATGATGTCGAATACGAAAAACAATTACCGCTCGAATTTATCGCTGCGAGCGGCGACGGCGGCGGACGAAGAATTTTTGAAAGCGGTTTATGCCGATTCTCGGCGGAATGAGCTTTCGGCGCTCGGATGGACGCGCCGCGAAGAAGACGATTTTTTTGCGATGCAGTTTCAAATGCAGAAAAACGCGTATCGAATGCAGTTTCCAAACGCCGAATATTTGATCGTCGAATCGGCGAATGATTGTGTCGGACGTTTGATTATCGAACATCGTCACGAGGAAATAAGAATCGTCGACGTTGCCGTGCTCGCCGAATTTCGCAATCAAGGAATCGGCGCGGAATTGATTCGGAAATTGAAATCGGAAGCTGAAAAAGCAGAAAAGTTTTTATTTTTGTGCGTGCTGAAAACCAACGAAGCGGCGATTCGCTTTTACGAGCGCGAAAATTTCGTTGTTGCCGAAGAAACCGAATTGTATTCGTATCTGCACTGGCGCGCGGCGGACAAACAACAAAAATAACAAAAACGCGAGCTGATAATGCGAAACTAAGGACGACCGCTGAACAACGAATTTACGGAGTTTAAAAAATGCCCGAATTACCAAGTTATGAAGATTACGCCGCGCTGGTTAATACAAAATTCTCGCTGGCGGACGCCGAAAATCCTTTGGAAATTGAATTGGTTGAAGTAACCGAACCGGTTGTAACAACGAATCAGACACATTTTTCGCTGTATTTTCGCAGTGCGGCAATCTTGCCGCAGCAAACTTACCGGCTCGTTCACGAAAAACTCGGGGAACAATTTATTTTCCTCGTTCCGACAGCGCGCGATGCGAACGGCTGTGTTTACGAAGCTGTTTTCAATACGCTCAATTGAATTGGCGCGCCGCGTTTTCTCAACAACCGATAGTTCTTCAGAGACGAATGCGGTTTGTCGTTACGCCGAACAATGCTTTGAGGACTAAATGCGGTTGATGACGGCGACGAGCAGCGTTTCGTTACTTTTCATGTGCGGCACTAAAAACAAATCAAATTCGCCGATATCTGCTTGCCAGAGGCGATAAGTTTTTTGCGTTAAATTACTGTCGGAAAGGCGAAATGAAAGCGAAAAAGTTTCCGCCGGTATTTTGCGTGACGCATTTCGAGTGCTGTTGCGCGCCGTTTTAACCGGTTGCGATGTTTGCGTTAAATCCGAAAGAATTGCCGACGCCATTCCTCTTTCCGTTTCCACTAAAAATTCCGCGCCGAGATGACGCTTGAAATCATCGGACGTTAAACTACCAAGCGCATCGCCCGGCGAGAATGCCGTCGAGGTCGGCAAGTTTCCGCCCGAATTTCGTGCCGCCGAAACAGGAATGTTTGCTCCGGTCGCTGCGAGAACGCCAGCGGCGGAAGCGAATTTAAGAAAAACTCTTCGCGAAATATTCATTTTATTATTGATTTCTGTCCAGTTACAAATTTGGGAGTTTACGGAATTGACGGGCGACGGGCTTTTGCAACGATTGATTTTGATAAAAACAGCATCGGTTGCGCGCAGCCGACATCGAATAAAGATTATATCCAAATCGAAAGTATTGCAAATAAAAGCTTGCAATTTGGGACAAATATAAAATAAGATTTCTACTTTAGTTTTTGCTCAATTGTGTCTTCGTTACGAAAATCAGAGAAAAAATTAAATAAGTGTCAACGGTGAAGTCAAAATCTGCCACATTGTGTCCGGTTTCAAAAACGGGCAAAGTTTTCCTGTTGCGACTCTACGCATTAATGCGCGTTTCGGAAATGCCGCTTGCGCTGCCGAGCGGACAGCAAACAGAATCTTTTCGGCGAACGCCGTCCGAAGCGCAGACCAAACATCGCCGCAAACGCTGCCCGCAAGCTGAATTCGACTTAATCAAACTCGATCAGCAGCCAATCGGCAGACTTTACGCGGCTGAACTCGAAGACGAAATCCGCGGTATTGATCTCGCCTTTTTGCCCTATTTTTACAATCGAAGTGTTTACGATTCAATGTTCGAAAACGTGCTGAAGAAGGCAGCGCGTCGCAATAAATCGGTGCGCATTCGTTTGGAATATAACCATCCGCAAACGTGAATTTTCGTTGCTGCCGGTTTTCAAAAATCGGCGCAAAGCGTTTGTAGTTCTTATGGGAACACACGTCGTCGGCGCATAAAACCGAACCGGGCGCCGAGAGGAAATAAAAATTATGGCACAACCCTATGTTGGAGAAATTAGAATGTTCGCTGGAAATTTCGCTCCGGCGGGCTGGATGTTTTGCGAAGGACAAGCGCTGCCGATTTCCGAGAACGAAACTTTGTTTAATCTGATCGGCACGACTTACGGCGGTGATGGGCAGGAGACTTTCAATCTGCCGAATTTGCAAAGCCGCATTCCGCTTCATTTCGGCACCGGCGGCGACGGAATTACTTATCAGATTGCTGAGATGGCGGGAACCGAGCAGGAAACGCTGACGATGCAGCAATTGCCGGCTCACAATCACGTTCCGCTGGCAACTGCCAATAACGGCGACCAGCCGAGTCCGATTGGCGGAATCTGGGCTGCCAACTCGGTCGTCAAGCCGTATAACACCAATCCGGCGGGCGCGGCGATGGGTTCGCCTTCGACGACGCCGACCGGCGGAAACCAGCCGCACGACAATGTGCAGCCTTTTCTCTGCCTGAATTTTATTATCTCGCTGTTCGGAATTTTTCCTAGCCCGACTTAAAGAGAAAAGGCGCGCGTTTTTTTTCCACGGCATTTTGTTCAAATTCAACAAGGAGAAAATTTTATGGCTGAACCGTTTTTATCCGAAATCAGACTTTTTAGTTTTAACTTTCCGCCGAAAGGCTGGGCGCTTTGCAACGGGCAGCTTTTGCCCATCAATCAAAATCAGGGGTTGTTTTCGCTTTTGGGAACGAGATACGGCGGCAACGGGCAAACCAATTTCGCTTTGCCGAACTTGCGGGGGCGCGTTCCGATTCACTTCGGTAACAATCATACGCTTGGCGAGGCGGCGGGTCAGTCGGCAAACACCTTGACCGTCGGTCAAATGCCGACGCACAACCATAATCCATTCGCCGGCAGCGCGGACGGCGCTCTGGCGAGTCCGGTCGGGAATTACTGGGGCAGCAATTCCGAGCGCCCTTACAGCGGTAACTTGAGCAACTTGGTGGCGATGAGTGCGTCGGATGTTTCAAACACGGGCGGCAGCCAGCCGCACAATAATATGATGCCGTATCTGGTGCTGAATTTTTGCATCGCGCTGCAAGGCATTTTCCCAAGCCCAAATTAATTAAGGAGAAACACTTATGGCAGATCCGTTTGTAGCAGAAATAAGAATCTTTCCGTTTGACTTTGCGCCGAAAGGATGGGCGTTTTGCAACGGGCAATTACTGCCGATTTCGCAAAACACAGCGTTGTTTTCGCTTTTGGGAACGACATACGGCGGCGACGGAAAAAGCACTTTCGCGCTTCCCGATTTGCAGGGCAGCGCGCCGATGCATCCCGGTCAAGGACAGGGATTGTCTCTGCGCGATTTAGGCGAGCAAAGCGGCAGCGAAACCGTTACCTTACTGGTATCGGAAATTCCCGCGCACACGCATCAGATGATGGCTCTCGGCGCATTCTCCAATCAACCGTCTCCGGCAAATAATACTTGGGGACGCGCGGCAGCAAATCCTTATACCAACGCGCAGAACGGGCAAATGTCGGTTCAAGCGTTGAACGTGACGGGCGGCAGTCTGCCGCACAACAATATGCAGCCGTATTTAACACTAAATTTTTGCATCGCTCTGCAGGGAGTTTTTCCGCCCAGATCATAAATTTGCCTTGAAAGGTTCGGCTGTTTATAGTCAGCCGAACCTTTCAAGGCAAATTTCCGCTAAAATACGCGGATTTACCGTCCGCTATTTCAAGAATCGCTTTCCCTCGACCGCTTTTCGCTTATCAGACAAATCGTTGAGGCTTTCTTTCTTTCCAGGAGTTTTATTAATGAACCGAAAAACCTTTCAATTCGCGCATCGCATCGTCGCCGTTTTAATGCTCGCCTCCATTTCCGCTTTCGCCTTCGTCTGGACTCGTTCGGCGGCGAGCGAGCAAGCACCGGCAGACGCCCAAAATCTACAGAGCAAAACCACTGCAAAAAGTAATTCCACATCAAAAACTTCCGGAGAAATCACTTTACGAGCGGAGAATCGAGGCTTTCCTTTGATAAATCTGCGCGACGGAAAGAATTTTGAAGCACGATTGACGGCGACTGACGCCGCGGACGGTCAATCGTTTGCCGCTTCGAGCGGACAGCCGCGAACAATGACCGACACTGACTTAAACGCCGACGGAGCCGCGGACTTGATCGTCGGTTTGGCGAGCGGCAGCGGCGGGCAGCTCGCCATTTACCAAGGCAGCCTGGACACGCTTTCGGCGACCACGCCGGAGATTTTTGAAGGAATGAAAGAAGGGCGTTTTCCCGCTCCGTTTCTGCCCGAAGCCAGTTTGATTAATTTGCCGGTCGCGCCTGATTTTATCGGCACAGGCGATTTTAATCGCGACGGAATAAAAGACATTATCGCCGCCGGTCGCGGTGACGACAAAGCGTTTTTGCTGATTGGCGGCATCAAAGGCGGATATAAAACGACATTTGTCGAATTGCCGGGACGCGTGACGGCGATGCTTGCCGACAACATTGATCCGCTCGACAACGCCGCAGACATCGCGTTTGCGGTTGCCGGAGAAAACGCGGCGTCGCTCGTCGTTTATCGCGGCTCTGCGGATGCTTTCGGCGACAAACCGGATTTCTATCCGCTTCCGGCTGAAGCAAATTCGCTCGCCGTCGGGCAATTGGATAGTTATTCTCCGATGGACATTATCGCGTCCGCCGGCGGGAAAGTCGTCATCGTTCACGGTTCGTACCCTGATGAAAACGAAACGGCAAACACCGCAAAAATCGAAATTCTCGATCAGTTTTCCGACATTGCAGCGGTGCGCGTCGGTAATTTCGTCTGGGACAGGGAAAATCGCCCGGAAATCGCTCTGCTCGGCAATGAGGGTTCGGTTCGTATTCTCGAACGCGGCAAGCTCGACAAACGAGCGTTTACCGAAGCCGAATACAAATCGCGCCCGCTCAAAAACCGCGAATTGATGAATCAGGAAGAAGCAATTCGCAACTTAAATTACCAGCCGCAGCAAATGAAAGTCGTCAGAGAAAGATGGACTGAAACCGACAGAATTCAAATGGCGGCGCCGGGCAACGCGTTGAGCGCTTCTTCGGCATCTTTTTTCACGTCGGCACGAATGACACCGTTCGGCACGGAAGATTTGCTTGTCGTTGACTCCGCCAGCCAAAAGATTAACCTTTTAATCGCCAATAACGAAGAAGTGCGAAAAAACGGCGAGTCTTTGGCTTTTTCCGCTTCAGGCGAACACGCCGCTTTAACGCTCGATGTCGAAGGCGGAACTCCAATCGCGGTTTTGCCGATGCGCCTGAACGTGATGAATCGTCCGGGCATCGTGCTTCTCAACGCGGAAAGCGGTGTGCCGATGCTGGCGCCCGCCGTGCCTGCCAATACTTTTAACGTCACTAAAACCGCCGACACTTACGACGGAGCTTGTAACGCCGATTGTTCATTGCGCGAAGCACTGCAAGCGGCTAATGCTAATACAGATTCGGATATAATCAACGTTCCAGCCGGAACTTACACAATTAATACTGCTTTGGGTAATCCCGACAACGATACAGCCATTGATCCGGCGGCGCAACAGTCAGGCGATTGGGACGTTTTCTACGACACGACCATCAACGGCGCGGGACAGGCGACGACGATTTTGCAGGCGGCGACGGTGCAGCCCGGTCACGACCGCGTTTTGGACGCGATTCAAAACGGCGTCGGCATTCCGGACTTAACTCTGAGCGGCTTGACTCTGCGCAACGGCAGATGCCGCGCCGATATTCCGTGCGTTGACGGCGGCGGTCTGCGTTACGCGGTTGATAATCTGAGCGTTTTGACCGTCAGCAATTCAACGTTTGACAGCAACCGCACCGAAGTTAGTACGGCAAACCCGGCAAACAACGGCGGCGGAATTTTCAGCGGTCAATCGGACGCCAATTTCACGAACGTCACGGTTACCAATAACACCGCGGCGTTTGTCGTCAGCGGCGGATGCACCGGAGCCACGCAGTGCGGCGGTGAAGGCGGCGGCATATTTGCCGGTATCCGTTTTACCAGTAATCCGACTGCGGTAACGATCACCAGCTCGACCATCACCGGGAACACGGCAAATGCCGTCAACGGCTTGGGCGGCAGAGGCGGCGCTTACGCGGGCAGTCCCGACAGCGTGACCATTTCGGGCGGCACTTTTAACAACAACACTGCATTCACGGACGGCGGCGCATTGCGCCTGTTCACGCCGACAACGATTATCAACAGTCCAACCATCAGCAGTAATTCCGCCAGACAAAACGGCGGCGGCATCTGGAGCGATCCGCTCGCCAACGACAATACGCCTCAAACCAATACTTTTACGGGCGTCATAATGCGCGGCAACACCGCCGACAGCGACGGCGTGATCGCTGCCAATAATAACAACCGCGGCGACGGCGGCGCTATTTTTCACGGACGCGGAACGCTCAACCTCAACAACCCAACAATCGGCGGCACGGGCGCTGGCGAAGCGAACACGGCATACGACGGCGGCGGCATCGCCCGCACTTATTCACAGTTTACTGCCGCAGTTTTCAACGCCTCGACCTTAAACATCAACAGCGGCGGTTCAATCGTCGGCAATCAAGCAAACAACAACGGCGGCGGCATTATCAACGACGCGACTAAAAGCGCGGCAGCCGGCAACGCTTCGGTTTTAAATATGACCGGAGCGACCGCCGTCACTTTGACGAACAATAGAGCGAGAAATAATGGCGGCGGCATCGCGGTCATCACCGGATCCGGTTCGTCGGGACCGGCAGCGGCGGCGAATTTAAACAATATGACGCTGCGCAGCAATCAGGCGAACAGCGACAACTCGGGCGGCGGCGACGGCGGCGCGCTGCACAACGATTCGGGCGGCGTCAGCGGCGGCGGGACGACTTTTACAGGCAGCTTGACCATCGGCGGTTCGGGTTTCGCCAATTCAGCCGTCAACGGCGGCGGCATCCGCAACAACGCCGGCACAGTGACGATTCCGGCTTCTCCGAGCATCACCTTTAACACCGCGTCGGGCACGGGCGGCGGAATTTCAAATGCCGGAACTTTAAGCGCATTGGCAACCGCAACAATTACCAACAATACGGCGACCGGAAACGGCGGCGGAATTTTCAACAGCGGCACGCTCGGCGCGATTTCAACGCCGACGCTAAACAGCAATTCAGCAGCGAACGGCGGCGGAATTTACACGTCAAGCGGCGTTTTGACCGTTACCAACGGCACAATCAACAGCAACACCGCGACGACGGCAGCGGCGGGCGGCGGAATTTTGTATGCCGGAAGCGGCGCTTCGACCGTCAGCGGCGCGAGCGTCAACGGCAATACCGGCAGCGGAATTTACATTACCGCCAACGCTCTCGATATCACCAACACAATCATTAACAGCAATTCCGCTGACGGCATCAGCAAAACCGGTGCCGGAACGGGAAGCGAATTAATCAGCGGCAATACGATCAGCGGCAACGGCGCACTCGGCATTGATCTGAGCGATAATGGCGTCACTGCGAATGATGCGACGGGCGATGCGGACACCGGACCGAATAATTTGCAAAATTACCCGGTTATCAATTACGTCAAACGCGGCGACAGCACCGGAAACGTGACGCTCAACAGCACGGCGAATCGCGCTTTCAGAATCAACTTTTTTGCCAACACGGCGTGCGATCCGTCGGGCAATGGAGAAGGCGAAGTTTCGCTGGGCACGCAAAACGTCACGACGAACGCAAGCGGCACGGTGACATTTACAACCGCGGCGTTCGCTTACGGAACGCGCGAATTTATCACGGCGACGGCGACCGATACGGTGACGGGCGACACATCTGAATTTTCTGCTTGTCGAAGAGTAAATACTCTGCCGACTTTTTCCAACGTGCAAACGCCTTCGAGTCAGCAAGGCAGTCCGATTGCCAATCCGCAGATCGCGACGGTTGCCGACCCGGATCAACCGGTGAACACTCTGTCGGTAACGGTCAGAGCCGTCGGTGCGGCGGCGCCGGGAACGGGAACCGCAACTGTTAACGGAGTGACGGTTTCCAACATTACCGTGGATGCGAGCGGCAACGTCAGAGCCAATATTCAGGCATCCTGTTCGGCAACGAACGCCGCTTTTACATTGCGCGTGACCGACGGCGCAACTGAATTTAATGAGACGACTTTGGATGTTACGGTTACGGCGAACACTGCGCCGACCGTTGGCAACTACCCGAACACGACAATCAACACTGCTTCGAGCGGAACGGTAACGCCGGATGCCGCGCCCGCCGATAACGGCTCTATCGCGAGCATCACGGCAACCGCTCCGGGTTTCAGCGGCACGCTTGTCGGCAACACGACGACCGGAGTAATCACGGTGACTAACGCTGCGCCCGCCGGAACTTATACGGTAACCGTAACTGTCACCGACAATTGCGGCGCGCAGACGACGAAACAATTTACGTTAACCGTCAACGCGATACCAACTATTACGGCGGCTTCGGGCGTGTCGCGGCAGCAGGGCAGCGCGGCAAATTCGCTCATTGCCACCGTTAACGATGCCGATCAAACCGAAGAAACGCTCGTTGTAACAATCAGAGCAGTCGGCGGCGCCGCGCCGGGAACCGGAACGGCGACGGTCAACGGCGTCACTGTTTCTAACATTTCCGTCAGCGCGGCGGGAGCCGTCACGGCTGACATCGCAGCCGCGTGCGCGGCGACAAACGCGGCGTTTACTGTGCGAGTTACCGATGCAAACGGCGCGTTTAACGATGCGACTTTGAATGTTACGGTTACGGCAAATACCGCGCCGACCGTCGGCAATTACGCGAATACAACGCTTGCGCCCGGCGGCGGAACAATCGTTACGCCGAGCGCCGCGCCCGCCGATAACGGAACTGTGCAAAGCGTAACGGCGACAGCTCCCGCCGGTTTTGCCGGAACACTGACGACGAATGCGGCAACCGGCGCGGTGACTATTGCCGACGCAAATCCGGTTGGCACTTACACAATTACCGTGACCGTCACGGACAACTGCGGAACGCAGACGACCAGACAGTTTACTTTGACCGTAACGAATCCGCCGACAATTACGGCGGCGACTGGCATCACGCGCGGGCAGGGCGGTTTGTCTTCCGTTTCGCAAATTGCGACGGTCAGCGACGCCAACCAAGCGGCTAACACGCTCGTTGTAACGGTCAACGGCGGCTCAACGGCGACGGTTAACGGCGTAACGGTTTCGGGAATCAATGTTGATTCGTCCGGAAACGTAACGGCAAGCATCGTCGCGGCGGCAAATTCAACGAACGCGAGTTTTACTTTGCGCGTAACCGACGCGCAGGGAGCATTCGCCGAAACAACGCTTAACGTGACGGTCGCCGTCGGCGGTTTTGAATCCGATGTGGCGCCGCGTCCGAACGGCAGCGGAAACGGTGCGGTTAATACCGACGACATCACGCAAGTTCAGCGTTTCGCCGTCGGGCTTGATTTACCGTATCAATCCAACGAATTTCAACGCGCTGACAGCGCGCCGCGACTCGCATCCGATTCGACGCCTGCGCTCGGCAACGGCATCGTCAACGCCGGGGATGCAACGCAAGCGCAGCGTTATTCACGCGGATTCGACCCGATAACGGCGGCGGGCGGACCGACAGGCAGCGCAAGTCCGCTGGCTAACGCGCTAAACGCGGTCAGTGAATTGGAAAACTCTCCGGTTGAGTTGAAAACGATTCAAAACGTATATGAACTATCGGCGGTGCGACAATCTTCGACCGCGACGACTGTAACAATCGCGATTCAGCTGACGGCGGGCGCGAACAAAAACAGCGCGGCGGGATTCGGCGGCACACTTCGTTTCGATGCGGCGGCTATCGGCTCGCCGACTAATATTCGTCTCGGTTCCGGAGCGCCGAGCGGCACATCGTTCTTCGTCAACTCGACTGATACGGCGAACGGACGGCTCGGATTTGCGATCAATACGCCGGTTGACCAGACAGTTGCCGTCGGTCAGCAGCAATTACTGCTGATTGATTTCACAATCACCGGAACCGGCTCGACAAATCTGTCTTTCGACGATTCGCAAGCACAACGATTTGTCGGCGATGCCAACGGCAACCAGCTTCCGTCAGCCGTATTTTCGCCAACCACTATTTCGCTTTCGCCGACCGCCGCGCCTGCGACGATCAGCGGTCGCGTCGTAACAGCAGCGAATCGCGGACTCGGTCAGGCGTTCGTCACACTGACGGATTCAAACGGCGCGAAACGAACGGCAACAACCAATCCGTTCGGCTACTTCCGCTTAACCGACATCGCCGCCGGAATCAACTATGCAGTAACAATTCAGCACAAAACACAACGGTTTGCGCCCCAAGTTATCAGCGTTAACAATGATCTAACCGATCTGCAATTCATCGCATTGCCATAACATTAAAGTTGTTTGGTCAATGAGAAAAAGAAAATGGAGGTAAACTAACAATTTACCTCCATTTTCTTTTTCTCTAAACTCAGCACAAATTGCGCGAGTTTAACTACAGCGGGCAACCTTACCGAAACATCGGCGACTAATATGTTTTTTCAAAAATTAAGATTTGGCTTATTACCTCAAAATCCTGCGCACCAAAAATACCATCGCTGTTTTTCAGTAACCTTGGCGAAACACGTAAAAATCCTTCATTTTACAGCTGAATTGAAGTGCGGATAGCGAAATAAAAAGCAGATCAGGTGTATGAAAAAA
>SXVE01000300.1 GCA_005790265.1 Acidobacteriota bacterium
ACCGCATCGCACAACGAATAAGATTTATCCGACCGTTCCTGCAAAAGCCGAACGGCGCGCCGATGTAGAAATTCGTCAACCCAAACGAGTTCGATTTGTTCAGCGTCCAAAATCTGATCGGTAAACTTCAGCGTTTGAGCGCGCGGCAACCCGCGCACCTGAGCCAACGGCACAAATTCCGCTAAAATATAGCCGTGCGTCAGAAAACGACCGTCACGATTATAGATACTAACGGCTTCGAGATGTTGAGGCTCGTCTTTGTGGTAAAGACACAACCAACCGGACGTATCAATCAATATAATAGCTATTCATCGTCGTGCGTCGAAGCATATTCTCGACCTAAATCCGCGTCAATGCTTTCGTTATCCGCGCCTGTCGCGTGTCCCAAACTGACCGAACCGAAAAGCTCTTTTAACCCGCCGCTTTTTTTCTCGACTGATTTCGATTTGCTATGCGAAATTTTATTGATAATCAACGCCGCAAGCTGTAATTGTTCCTGTTCGCTGAGCGGCAAAACGCGATTTTGGTAAATTTCCTGAACCTGATTCTGCATTTTTGTTACCTCGTGGTTTTCAGTTTAACAAAATTTCGCTTCGCCGAATGCGCAAATTTTATTTCAACGCTTCCAAATTCAGTTTTAACGCGCCGGTTTGCGTTTCGATTTCCGCCACGCGGTTGCGAATTTCTTCGACTTTTTCCGTTGGCGCGCGTTCGACGAAATTGGCGTTGCCGAGTTGTCCGTTCAATCGTGTCGCTTCGATTTCCAGTTTAGTTAACTGCGCTTCGAGCCGCGCGATTTCTTTGTCGAAATCAATTAAGCCTTCGAGCGGGACGGCGATTTCCGCGCCGGCAATGACAGCTTTGGCGGACGCTTTCGGAACGTCGAGCGATTCGCTTAAATTTAATGATTCGGCGCGCGCGAGTTTCAAAATTTGCGCTTCGTTTTGAGCGAAGATATTTTGATATTCCGCGTTTGCCGCGACGTGAATCGCTGGTTTGTCGCTCGGCTTAATGTTCATTTCGGCGCGAATATTGCGGACTTTTGAGATCAAATCAATCACCGCCTGCATCTCCGCCTCGGCGCGTTCGTCAATCAGCGAAGCATCACCGCAGGGATAATCGGCGAGCATAATCGTTTGTTCGGCGGATTTATAAGCCGCATTGTGCAGTTCGTTTGAGACGTTCGGCAGTTTGCCCCACAATTCTTCGGTCAAAAACGGCATAAACGGATGCAGTAATCTGAGCGATTGTTCGATAATCGTCAAAATCCGCGAACGCGCCGCGTCGCGAGCGACATTCGGTTCTTCCGACGTGATTTTGTCTTTAACGAGTTCGATATACCAATCGCAAAAATCGTCCCAGAAAAAATGGTAAAGCAGTTGCACGGCTTCGTGAAATTGATAAGTTTCGAGCGCTTTGTTGACCGCCAAAGCGGTTTTATTGAGGCGTGAAATGACCCAACGGTCGGCGACCGAAAGATTTTCCTTCGGATTGTCTTTCGCAAAAATCGGATCAACTTTGTCTAAAAACTCCTCATCTTCTTCGTCGAGTTCGTTCAATTCGCCTTTCAATTCGCGAACGATTTCCTGCGCTTCAGCTTTCGGATTCAAATACGAATAATCAACCTGCGCGCCGTCGCTGTTTAATAAACAAAACCGCGTCGCGTTCCAGATTTTGTTGGCGAAATTGCGGAACGATTCGACTTTTTCGTCGCGCCACGCGAAATCCGTTCCGGTCGCTGAATCCGCTAGCGTCATTCTGGTCGCGTCCACGCCGTATTTGTCGAAAACGTCGAGCGGATCAATGCCGTTGTTTTTCGTTTTCGACATTCGTTGCCCGTTTTTGTCCAAAACCGTGCCGTGAATAATCACATCGGAAAACGGTTTTTCGCCGACGAATTTGAGCGCCGTCATCACCATTCGCGAAACCCAGAGAAAGATAATATCGCGTCCGGTGACCAAAACATCGGTCGGATGAAACATCCGTAAATCTTCTGTTTCCGTCACTTCGCCGTTCCAACCCAAAGTCGAAAACGACCACAAAGCGGACGAAAACCAAGTGTCCAAAACGTCCTGATCCTGCGTCAAATTCTCGCTTCCGGCTTTTTCTATCGCTTCTTCTTTCGTGCGGGCGACGAACACATTTCCCGCTTCGTCATACCACGCCGGAATTTGATGTCCCCACCAAAGCTGGCGCGAAATCGTCCAATCTTTCAAATTTTCGAGCCACGTCGTGTAAACTTTGCGATGCGGAACTTCTGGGAAAAAGCGCGGCGAATTTTCTTCGCGCATCAGATTCAAAGCTAAATCGCGCATTTCGTCCATTTTGACGAACCATTGTTCCGACAAAAGCGGCTCGATCACGGTTTTGCAGCGCTCGCAAACGGGCAAAACGACTTCGTAATCTTCGATTTTTTCGAGCAGTCCTAATTCTTCAAACTTTTCGATAACCAAATCGCGCGCTTTATATCTGTCCAATCCGGCAAAGTCCGCGCCCGCCGCCTCGTTCATCGTCGCGTCGTCGTTCATCACGACGAGTTTTTCGAGATTGTGTCGCTCGCCGATTTCGTAATCGTTCGGATCGTGCGCCGGAGTGATTTTCACCGCGCCCGTTCCGAATTCCGATTCGACGTATTCGTCGGCGATGATTTTTATTTCGCGATTCGTTAACGGCAGTTCAATCGTCGCGCCGATTAAATCACGATAACGCTCGTCTTCAGGATTAACGGCAACCGCCGTATCGCCGAGCATCGTTTCCGGTCTCGTCGTCGCCACCGTGATTTTTCGGTCAGAATTTGCAATCGGATACTGCAAAAAATAAAGTTTGCCGTCTTTTTTCTTGTCTTCTTTAACTTCCAAATCCGACAAAACGGTTTTGTCTTTTGGACACCAATTTACAATGCGCGTGCCGCGATAAATCCAATTTTCTTCATAAAGGCGAACGAAAACTTCGCGCACCGCTTTCGACAAACTTTCGTCCATCGTAAAACGCTCGCGCGTCCAATCAGCCGACAAACCTTCGCGCCGAATTTGATTCGTAATCGTGTCGCCGTATTTGTTTTTCCAATCCCAAACGCGCCGCGTAAATTCCTCGCGTCCCAAATCCTGCGGCGTTTTATGTTCGTCTTTTTTGATTTGGCGCGTGACCATCAATTGCGTCGAAATTCCCGCGTGGTCAACGCCGACGAGAAACAATGTGCGAAAACCCTGCATTCGCTTCCAGCGCGTCAGCGTATCCATCAAAGTATGCTGGAGCGCGTGTCCCATATGCAGATTTCCCGTCACGTTCGGCGGCGGAATAACGATTGAAAACGTGCGCGCGTCCGGGTTTTCATTGATTTCAGGCGCGAAACAGCCGCGCTCTTCCCAAATTCGGTAATGATTTTCTTCGGCTTCTTTCGGATTGTATGATTTGGCGATTTCCATAAAAATAAAAGTTTCAGGTTTCAGGCTGTAGGTTTCAAGTTGAAAAATTCGCTTTTGAACCTGAAACTTGAAATCTGAAACTTGAAACTAAAAATACATTCTAAATTAAAAACGGCTAGTTTTCATCCCGGAAAAACTAACCGTTTTTGCTATTCTTTGACGAAAATTCTA
This sequence comes from Acidobacteriota bacterium, assembly GCA_005790265.1. Taxonomy (GTDB): domain Bacteria; phylum Acidobacteriota; class Blastocatellia; order Pyrinomonadales; family Pyrinomonadaceae; genus SXVE01. Next base: position 3,597 of record SXVE01000300.1, read on the forward strand.
CTTTTTAGAATTTTCTTTCGTCATTTTTTTGACGATGGCTTCGGTTAACTGCGGAATCAATTCCATCGCGATTTCGCGAATAACTTTATCGGAAATGCGCTCGGAAACTTTCTGCGCGATAATCTCAATCGTTTCCGGCGGAAGCTGCAAATTCGATTCGTTCGCTTTATTTTCTCTGGTAGAAATTTCCGGCTCCGGCTCTTCTTCACCGTCATCGCCGAGAGTCGTCGGCGCCTGCGGCGAGGCGAATGGAGGAACGGCAAAGTCTTCGGAACTCGGCGTTTCCAGTTCGTCGGTGTCGTCGTTATTGTCGCCCGGCATTTTATGTGCCAGCGGCGGAACTTCAAGCAAATCCAGTTCGTCAAATTCGAGAACCGGAGACGATTGAGAATTTCTGTCGAAAAATTCCGCGCCCGCCGAATTCGCTCTGCCAAAGCTGTTGTTTTCGTTCATTTCCGTTTGTCCGAATGTCGGCGGTGCAAAATCTTCGTTCGATAAATTTTCTCGCTGAGAAATATCTTCGGGCAGTTCTTCGGGCAATTCTTCGGTTCTATACTCGGAACTCTGCGTTTCAGCCGAAAAATCATAAACCGTCGAGTTAAATTCCGGCGCTCGGTAAAAAGATTCTGATCCGGCGGCTTCCACTTTCGCGCTCGATGTTTCAGTCGAAAAGTTCTGCATCGGCGTTTCGTTGATCGTTTCGTATTCCGCGTAATTCGATTGGTAAAAAGCCGTCTCACCGAATTTTTCGCCGCTTGCGCCGGTCGCAAACTGCTGTTCTTCGCCGCGCGCGCCGCTGCCGATTTGATTGGTTTGAATCATCTCGTCATCCATTCCGACGTCGTCCAACTGAAACGAATTTATGTCCGGCAACTGAAATCGTTCGGTGTCGGCAAGAGAATCATCCGTTTCCTCGTTGTCATTTTCCTGTTGAACAGTTTGTTCTGCCGAATTATTTTCCGCGCTTTTCGAGGCTTCGAGCAGTTCGGTAACTTTGCTGACCAGTTGACGAATTGATTGGAACGGCTTCGTTAAATAATCGTCCGCGCCGACGCGGTATGCTTCGGCTTCGTCAAACGGCTCGAACGACCCAACGAGCAAGATTACCGGAATCGCTCGCCCGTCAGCGTTCTGCTTGATTTGTTCGCAAATCTGGTAACCATTCAAACCAGGCATATTAACGTCCGCTAAAATCAAGTCCGGAGCGATTTCGCGAATTTTCTCCATCGCCGCATCGCCGTCGCTAACGGAAATCACGTCAATGCCTTCATCAGCAAAAGTCAGATTAACGACTTTTTGTATAGTTATTGAATCGTCAGCCAACAATAGCTTGTGTTTTGACACGGTTAAAATTGCTCCTTTTTTTGAACGGTTGAAAATATTTTCGGGGAAAACTCTTTTGTTTGAAAACTATCATTCGTTAAACATTACGTCAAGAAAATTTTATTTCTTCCGTCGGAAAATTAATAACGATTTTCGGTCGCCCGCACAAAGAGTTTTCACATTGATAAATGGCGAATAAAATCCGTTAATGAAACGGAAAATTTCCGAGCAAACCAATTCTTTTCTGGCGCTTTCGATTCGCTGTTTTATTTTAATTTGCCGCAGTTTGAATTAGTTTTTCTGCGCGAACATCCGCAGCATCGTCTGCAATTGCGAACTGGTAAACGGTTTCGGCAGAAAAGCGACGGCTCCGGCGGAAAAGCTTTCGGATGAAAGACGCGAATTTTGCTCTGCCGTCATCATAATCACCGGAATTTTCATCAAACGCTTTTCCGACTGCATATATTTGACGAGTTCCGTGCCCTGAATATACGGCATTACCACATCAAAAATGGCGGCGGCGAACACTTCGCCCGATTGCAGAAGTTTATAAGCCTCTTTTCCGTCGCGCGCGGCGATAACGGCATAACCTTCTTTTTCAACTATGGTTTTCACTAATCGCAAAATCGCCGGGTCGTCGTCGGCAACTAAAACCTGTGCCTGACCGTTTCGTTGTTCGTCGTTCATTAAGTGTTCGTTTCCTTTTTCAAATCCCGAATCATCTTACCAAATAATACGGCTTTTTTACGAATTATTCGCCAGCCGCGCCGCCAAATTTATCGCCGCTTTCATACTTGAAGCATCGGCGACGCCTTTCCCGGCAATATCAAAAGCCGTGCCGTGATCCACCGAAGTCCGAATCAGCGGCAAACCGAGCGTGACGTTAACCGAAGCGCCGAACGACAAGCATTTGACCGCAATCGTCGCCTGGTCGTGGTAACACGAAATTACCGCATCAAATTCGCCGCGAAAACCGCGCAAAAAAATCGTGTCCGGCGAATACGCGCCCGAAACGTCAATTCCATATTCCGTGCGACACTGCTCGATTGCCGGAATGATTTCGCGCGCTTCTTCCGCGCCGAACATTCCGCCTTCGGACGC
>SXVE01000301.1 GCA_005790265.1 Acidobacteriota bacterium
CAATCGCGTGATCGCGCTCGATAAAAACTTTAAATCCGCCGATGTTAATTTGCAGCTCAAAACGCCGGTTGAACTCAAAAACGAATTTGAAGAAGGCTTGAAAGTAACGGCGGGCGATTTCAATCCGCTGAAAGTTTTGCGCGAGCGCAAATAAAAAAAGTTCGCCGATTTTAGACGATGCAAAAAAACACGGAGCACAACAAAACGACGGCTGAAAATGATTTTCAAATCGTGGACGGCGAGCTGCTCGAAGTTGCGACGGGCGCAAATTTGCAATCAGCCGATGAAGAAAAAACTTTGATCCGGCGCGAAGCAAAAAGAAGCGAAAATTCGCCGCCAAAAAATGCCGGTTCAAAATTTCATTTGCGTTATATTTTTCTCCCGCTGATTTTTTTGACCGTAACCTTACTCGGCGGTTTGCGTTTGAGCGGCGCGGCGAATGATTTTTTGTTTTTCAAACCGGCGCTCGTCTGTTTGATTCTCGCCGCGATTTTGCTTTTGCTGTTTTTTCGCGCCGGTTTGATTGAAATCAACCGCTGGTTTGACGAAGATTTTTCGCCGCTCGAAAATGCCTCGAACGCGCTCGTTCTGCTCACTTTATTCGCGGCTTCAACGCAAATTTTTAACGCGCTTTTGCCGGAAAACGGTTTGCCGTTTTGGATCGTTGCGTTTTGTTTTTTCTGGACGCTCTGGAACAATCTGTTCGCTGAGTTCGACACGAAACGGCTTTTGCGAAGTCTCGGCGCATTGTTCGGTTTTGCCTTCGTCGCCAAATATTTGATTCTGGCAAACATCGCGGCTCCGGCAAACGAAAGCTGGATCAAAAGCGTTTGGGAAAATCCGGCGCAGGAAGCGCTGACTTATTTGTTAAATCTGCCGCGATTTTCCGCCGGAACCGGTTATATTCAATTTTTTACGCTCGTCTTTTTTTTGATCGGATTATTTTTGTTTCCGCAAAAGCCGGAAGCCGCTGTGCTTTTGCCGCGCGAACGCATCTGAAATCTTATGAAATTTAAATTATTCTGGTTTATCTTAATTGCAATTTTCGCCGTCAACAGTAATCTCGCCGCGCAGTCGCCGGCGAAAATTCTCAAACAGGCGGAAAAAACTCTGGGCGCGGGGAAAAATCTGCAAAACATCAAAGCGTGGCGCAAAATCGGCACGATTTCGCGTGTTTCAGATGGAGCGGCGGGAAAATTTGCGGAACAGGCGAGCGCGCCGAATTTTTACAACGTCAGTTACGATTTGAGCGGTTTTGAAACCGAACGCGGATTTAACGGAAAATCCGGTTGGGCGCGCGATTCGCGCGAAGGTTTGCAGACTTTGACCGGCGATGCGAGCCGCGATTTTCAAACGGAAGCCGAATTCCGAAATTCGTCCTGGCTCAATTACAAAAAAGCGAAAGCCAAAATTTCTTCGGGCGGACAAACGGAAATCGGCGGAAAAAAAGCGAACGTTATTGTTATGACCGATGCCAAAGGAGTTTCCGTAAAATTATATTTTGACGCGGCGGCAAATCTGCTCGTGCGCGAAGAAATTCCTTCTGGTTCGCAAACGAAAATTTTCGATTACGGCGATTACCGCGCGGTCAATCAAACGAAATTTCCTTTTTCAATCAAATTAAAAGAAGGCGAAACCTCTTACGAAATAAAGATTTCCGAAATAAAAATCAATCCGCCGATTGCTGCTGCCGAATATGATTTTCCCAATCTGGCGAATGAGCCTTTGCCCGATATTACGGCGCTTTTGCAGCAATTGCAGAGCAACGAAGATCGCGTTGAAAATCTACTCGATACATATTCTTACGTTCAAAAAATCATTCGCCGCGAAGCGGACAAAAGCGGCGTTTTGCGCGAAACCGAATCGGAAACGAATCAGCTTTCGTTTTATAAAGGCTTTCGTATCTCGCGTTTAGTCGAAAAAAACGGAAAAGCGCTGAGCCCGAAACAGCAGGAAGACGAAGATCGCGAAGTGCAGAAACGCGTCGCGGAAATTGAAAAGCGAATCGCTAAAAAAGAAGCGAAAGCCGCCGCGCAAAATTCCAGCGGCGCGCCGGACGAAGAAAGCCGCCGCGTTTCGATTGCCGAATTGCTGCGCGCGTCGCTTTTGAAAAATCCGCGCCGCGAAAGATTTCGCGGGCGCGAAGTGATCGTTTTCGATTTCGAGCCGAATCCGAATTTCGATTATAAAAATGCGAAAAGTTTTTTAAAGTTTTTCGGCAAAACGGCGGGCGTGATGTGGATTGACGAACAGGACAAACAAGTCGCGCGCATCGAAGCCGTTCTCGCCGACAGTTTCAAGGTCGGCGGCGGCGTGTTGGCAAAATTGCGCAAAGGCGCTTCTTTTGTGCTCGAACAGGAACGCGTCAACGATGAAATCTGGCTTCCGGCAACCGCCGATATTAATTTGTCGGTCAGAGTTTTGCTCGTCAAAGGAATTAATTTGAATCAAGTCATCAAATCGTACAATTACCGGAAATTCAACACGGAAGTAAAAGACGCGCAGGTTGACGAACTGAAAAATCCGTAGAAACCGCGCGCTGAAATTCAACGGCGAAATACCAAACGGAAATTGAAAATAAATTGTCGCGCGTTTGAAAGACTGAATTTTGTCATTAAAATTAAGATTGAGTTCAGGCGGTGTTTGAAGTGGTATTCGGCGAAAATGGATAAGAATATCTTCGTTAAATTATGGATTTTTCTCAACGCGGTTCTCGCGCTGGTTTTTTTGTATTTAATCGCTGACGCCTGGATTCAGATTTTATATTTCAAACGAACCGAAAAACATTATTATTACATCGCCACGCTTTTTATCGTTCCGCTGATGACGTGTCTGATCGTCGTTTTCGGCTGGAATCTCGATGATCGCAAAGGCTGAATTAAACAAAATAACGAATTTGATTTGTTGTTTTCGTAACGTCTCGCATTCGGTCGAGCGTGAAAATAATTTAGCAGAAATGTGTTATAGTCAAACGAATTCCGGTAAATTGTAATCGGTTTTTACAACGATTAACCTGACGAATCTTCCGGCGGCAAAAGAAATTTTTGCTCTGGACGAAACTCCTCAATTTTCGATATTTTGTTAAAATAATTGTTCATAAGCCACGAAAACGGCAACAGAGTGTTATCTCTCGAAATTTTTGCCATAAAAATTAAGTTATTAAAATGAGATTGATAAATCGGCGGCGAAACAGCGGCACGCCGAGATTTTTTTAAGTCAAACTGAGCAGCGATTTTCTGAATTCAATGGTGAAACGTAACAGCGACTCGTCAATTGAAAAAAATGTGCCGGACGACAATCGAACGATTGAAGATTCACTGATCGGGCGAAAAATCGGCGCGTATCAATTGACCAGAGAAATCGGGCGCGGCGGAATGGGCGCGGTTTATGAAGCCGAGCGCGCCGACGGTTCGTTTTACCGCAAAGTCGCCGTCAAACTGATTAAACGCGGGATGGATACCGATTTTATTCTCAAGCGTTTTCGCCAGGAACGACAAATTCTCGCCACTCTCAATCACGCGTATATCGCTCGTTTGCTCGACGGCGGAACGACGCCGGACGGCTTGCCGTATTTCGTAATGGAATACATCGAAGGCAAACCGCTGTATAAATACGCGGACGAAAAAAAACTCAACATTCGCGAACGACTCGCCTTATTTCGCGAAATCTGTCAGGCGATTGATTTTGCTCATCAAAATCAAGTAATTCACCGGGATATTAAACCGCCGAATATTCTAATTACCGAACAAGGCACGCCGAAAATTCTCGATTTCGGCATCGCCAAAGTTCTCAATCAAGACTTAAATGTTGACACGATTGATCCGACGGCGACCGCGATGCGGCTGATGACGCCTGAATACGCTTCGCCGGAACAAATCAGCGGCAGCAAAGTAACGCTCTCGTCAGACATCTATTCGTTGGGAATTTTACTTTACGAGCTTTTAACCGGACATCGTCCATATCGTTTTGGCAGCCGCGCGCCGCACGAAATCGCCCGTATTATCTGCGAACAGGAACCTGATCGTCCGAGCACTAAAATAACGCGCGAAGACAGTCTTCTGCCGACCGGAGCGAGCGAAGCCACGACGCTCGGCGACGTCTGTTTTTACCGCGGCGCAAGCGATATTAAGGATTTGCAGAGAGAATTGACCGGCGACATCGAAAAAATAATCTTGAAAACTCTGCGCAAAGATTCTGCCGAACGCTATCAAACCGCCGCCGAATTAGCGGATGATATTACCAGATATCTCGAAGGCGAACCGGTTGCCGCCGAAATTTATATTTCAAGTTTGATCAAAGCGTCGTCCGCCAAAAAAAGCAGTCAAAAATCCCTTGCCGTGTTGCCGCTCAGAATTTTAACGCCGGTGCACGATACGGACACGGGCGAGGAATTTTTAAGCGTCGGGCTGGCGGACGCGATGATTACGCGGCTTTCCGGCATTCGGAGTTTGATCGTGCGTCCGACGCGGGCGGTTTTGCGTTTCGCCGATGTCGAAGATTTGTTCGCCGTCGGTCGCGAATTGGGCGTGGATTTCGTTTTGAGCGGCACGATTCGCCGCGCCGGAGCGCGAATCAGAATCTCGGCGCAGTTGATTGACATCGAAAAAGACTCGGTTAGATGGGCGCAGTCGTTCGATGAAAATATGACGGACGTTTTGGACATTGAAGATTCCGTCGCCGAGAAAGTGGCTAAATTGATTATTCCGCAGCTCAGCGGACGCGATCAACAGAAGCTCGCGCAGCGCGGCACGAATGATCCGCAGGCGTACGAAGCGTATGTGCGCGGACGCTATCATTTCGGCAGACGCACGCTCGATGATTTGCGAATGGCGATTTCGCTGTTTGAACAGGCGATTTCGAGTGATTGGGATTTCGCACTCGCTTATACGGGACTTGCCGATTGTTACGCGCTGCTTAACTGGTACGAAGAACCGCAGCCGCCGAACGCGTGGAGCAAAGCCAGAGAAGCCGCCGAGAAAGCCGTCGAACTCGACGATAACCTTGCCGAAGCGCACGCTTCGCTCGGTCTAATCAAGTTTCATTTCGAGCGCAGTTTCAAGCAGAGCGAAGACGAATTTCGCCGCGCCGTCAATCTCAAACCGAATTACGCCACCGCGCATCAATGGTATGCGTTTTTGCTGTCGGCGCAGGCGCGTCATTACGAAGCCATCGCCGTAATGCGGCGCGCCGAAGAATTGGAGCCGGGTTCGGCGGTGATTATTAACGCCGTCGCCAACGCTCTTTTTCTCGCGCGTTTTTACGATGAATCAATCGTGCAGGCGCAACGAGCGTTGGAAATTGATGCCGATTCGGTCGGCGCGCACGTTATTTTGCGGTGGAATTACGAAAAGAAAGGCGAAGCGGAAAAAGCGCTGGCAATCTACGAAAAAGAAATCGCCAAAGCTGGCGACACGCCGACGAGCCGCGCTAAAAGAGCGCACGTTCTGGCGGCAACCGGCAAAAAAAATGAAGCGCTGAAAATCGTTAACCAATTAATTGAAAGCGACCAGAGCGAACAAATCACGCCGTATGAAATCGCGATTATTTACGCGCTGTCCGATGAAAAAAATAAAAGTTTTGAATGGCTCGAAAAAGCCAAAGAAAATCGCGCCGTCGGTTTCTCATTCGTCAAAGTTGACCCGCTGCTCGATAATCTGCGCGATGATGCGCGTTTCGCCGATTTGATAAAACCTTTGTAGTTTTGTCCAAAAGCTAAATCGAACTAATTAAAAGCTGGCTAGTTTTTCTTTATTGAAAATCCGTCTGTATGTGTCGTAGATAAAACCCAGTTTTTTGTCATCGTTCGGGTAATTCCAATACCATTTCGCCGGTGAATTTAAGATTTTGCCAAATTCGTCTTTCGATATGCCGAATTTTTTGGCGATATAATGCTTTTCTGCTTCAACTTCGGTCGGGTTAAACGGTTTGCTTTTTAATTGTTCGACGGCGTCAGCGCGAACAGTTTTGCCGATACAAATTTCACTTGAAAGCGTCGCTCTTCGGTAATCAATTCCGAACTTTTCGTATAAATAATACGATTGAATGAATCTCGTGTATTTCGATTCGTAATGTTTGCCGCCGTAATATGTCCAATCAAATTTATCTTTCAACAAAGCTACCGCATCATCTTTGGCAAACGGCACGTAATTAAGCGGGTAAACCATTTTCACGCCTTTCAGTATTTTGAAATACATTTCTCTCTGATAACCGAAAGTCGGAAATTTTTTTAGTATTTTTTTGCCGAAAGTTTTCTGAATAAAATTGAAATATTTAAGGTCTTTCGCGTTATAATGCCAGCTTTTCGGCAGAATGCCTTCGGTCGCAAAATTTCCTCCGGTCAGAATGTATTTAATATTATATTTAGCCGCAAAATGGTGCATCGCTGCCGGAATCGCCATGTCCGTCGGTGTTTCGGCTTCCGGAACGGCTGCTTTGAGAAACGAGAGCTGTAAATCTTTGAATTCTTCCCAATCTAAAACATAGCTTTCGTAATCAATTCCCAGTTTCTTGGTGATGTTTTTGATATTCAAAACGGCTTCTTCGGAAGACCAGCCGTTGTCTAAGTAAACCGATAAAATGCGAAGTCCTTTCTCTTTGGCGACATAGCTCAGATAGCTGCTGTCAATTCCGCCGCTCAAACCGATAATGCAATCGTAATCTCTGCCGCTTCCGGCTTTTTTTATTTCTTCTACAATCTGATTCAGCTTCCGGTCGCTTTCAGCGCCTTGATATCTAAATTTATCTCTTGTCGCTAGAAACTCAGTGCAGTGATTGCAGTGTCCGGCGGCGTCGAATTTTATTTCCGGATCGGTCGTATCCATGACGCAGCGGGCACAAATTTGGTAACTTCTTTTTAACATTTGCAAATACAAAACTATCTAAACAATCAATCACTGAAAACGTCCACTAAACGCATTTTTAGTCTGGGAATTTTGGAAAATTCACGAAGAAAGTGAAACTACTCGAAAACTAATTCATTTTTGTCGGGGTAATTAATCAGTACGCCGCGTTTTTTACTTTGGTAAATCAGCAAACTTCCGGCAGCCAACGCGTTTGCGAATCCATTTTGATAAGCGTCAATTAAATCTTCCTGTTTTCCCGCTCCGCCCAATCCGACGACGGGAATGCTGACCGCTGTTGATATGGATTTGATCAATTCAATATCGTATCCTTCCATCGTTCCGTCTTTTTCGATTGATTGAACTATCAGCTCTCCCGCGCCGTTTTTCTCCATCAGTTCGGCGAATTGCATCGGGCTGTAATTGGTTGACGAGCTTCCGCCAAAAATCCACGTTCGCTGACCTCGCAGCAATTTCTTTTTCACATCGAGACAAACGACAATGCTCGATGAACCGAAAACGTCTGAAGCTTCTTTGATAAAATCGGGATTTTGAGCGGCGTACGAATTGATAACGACTTTTTCCGCTCCGGCGTTAATGATGTTTTTAATATCCTGGATGGATTTTATTCCGCCTCCGACCGCAAACGGCATACACGCTTCTTCGCCGACGCTTCTAACAAAATCCAGTGAAATCAAACGATTGTTCTTAGTCGCTTCGATATCCAAAAACACCAATTCGTCAGCTCTAAGCTGGTTGAACAGCCTGACCGCATTAATCGGATCTCCGATGTATTTATGATTTTTAAATTGAATTGACTTGACTAACGCGAGATTTTTTAACAATAAAACGGGTATTATTCTAGGTCGAAACATTACAATTCAACAAAATTCTTTAGTAATTGAGCACCGACTTCATAACTTTTTTCGGGATGATACTGCACTCCGAAAATGTTTTCCCGCTCGACTGCCGACGGGAAAACATAATCATACGTCGTCTCGTTTAACACATCTGATTGATTATTTACCTTTGAATGGAAAGAGTGCAAAAAATAGAATTCTGATAAATTCGGTATCTTGTTCATCAGCAAACTATTTTTTTTTATGCTTATCTGATTCCAGCCAATATGCGGTATTTTATATTTTACCTTGTTTGATACGCTAAATCTTACTACATCGAAATCAAACCAGCCTAATCCAGCGACGTTTCCTTCTTCACTTTTTTTCGCCATCAACTGCATTCCGAGACAAATGCCGAGAATCGGAGTTTTTTTAGCCAAAACAGCTTCGTTCAAAGCATCGAGCAAATTCAGTTCTGCCAATTTGGACATCGCTTTCCCGAAATGACCGACTCCGGGAAGAATAAGTTGATGACAATTAATAATATCTTTCGGGTCGGATGAAATAACGGAATCAACCATTAGTGCGTCCATCTTCTTTTTGACCGAAGTTAAATTTCCTGTTCCGTAGTCAACAATAATCAATCTGCGCGTCATCCGTTATATATACAAATCATCTCCTTGAAATTCCTCAATTTGCCGATAAAAATTGGCGCATGAAACGCCAATTTTTATTTGTACTTAAAAAAATCTCCTATCTCGTACATTACAAAGCGGTAACGGGTTTCATCACCCGAATTGATACGTTTGTTTTGAATTCTACAAAATTGTCTGCGAAAATGAAAAACCAAACGCAGAAAAGGGTAACTGTTAAGTTACCCTTTTCTACTCGATTAAAATGGTACACCCGGCAGGATTCGAACCTGCGACCCTCTGGTTCGAAGCCAGATACTCTATCCA
>SXVE01000302.1 GCA_005790265.1 Acidobacteriota bacterium
CGAAGGCGGCTTGGTGCGTTACGCCGACAATCGTTTTACGGCGATTACCAATGATTTGCCGCCCGGTTTAATTACGGCTTTGCACGCGGACAAAAAAGGACGTTTGTGGATGACGACGGCATTGAGCGGCGTTAGTTATATCGAAGATTTAACCGCCGAAACGCCCAAATTCGTTCAGTACAAAACCGAAAACGGTTTGGCGAGCAACAACGCGCGCTCGATTACGGAAGACGATTTCGGACGTATTTACGTCGGCACGGCGCGCGGCGTTGACCGCATCACGCCGGAAACCGGACAGATCAAACATTACACGACGAACGACGGTTTGGCAGGCGATTTCGTCCAGGCGGCTTTTCGCGCGAAAGACGGCGCGTTGTGGTTCGGCACGCCGAACGGTTTGTCGCGTCTCGTGCCGCAGCGAGACCTTAAATCGAGCGCGCCGCCCGTCTGGATCAGCGGATTGCGCATCGCGGGCGAAAGTCAGACGATTTCGCAGCTCGGCGCGCGCGAAATCGCCGATCTCGAGCTCGCGCCCGAACAAAATAATTTGCAGATTGATTTTTTCGGCATTGAATTTAAGGCGAGCGAAGCTCCGCGTTATCAATACCAACTCGCAGGCGCGGACGACGATTGGAGTCAGCCGACCGAACAGCGCACGGTTAATTACGCCAATCTTTCGCCGGGCAATTACCGTTTTCTCGTGCGCGCGACGACGGCGGATGGAACATTGAGCGAAAATCCCGCCGTCGTTTCGTTCACAATTTTGCGCCCGTTCTGGCAGCGCTGGTGGTTTTTGATTTTGGCGGCGGCGGCAATCGGATTTTTGATTTATTCGATTTATCGTTACCGCGTCGCGCAGCTGCTGAAACTGGAACGCGTCCGCACGCGCATCGCCACCGATTTGCACGACGACATCGGTTCGTCTCTGTCGCAAATCGCGATTTTGTCCGAAGTCGTTCGCCAGAAAATCGGCGACGGCAGCGCGGTTAACGAACCGCTCAAAATGATCGCCGGAACTTCGCGTGAAATGGTTGATTCGATGAGCGATATTGTCTGGGCGATTAATCCCGACAAAGATCATCTTTCGGATTTAATTCAACGAATGCGGCGTTTCGCGTCGGACGTTTTGGAAACGCAGGACATCGCTTATCGTTTTTATCTGGACGAAAAGCACCGCGATTTGGCGCTCGGCGCCGACATTCGCCGCGACGTTTATTTGATTTTCAAAGAAGCGATTAATAATTTGGTCAAATACGCCGAAGCGACCGAAGTGGAAATGTCGGTGCTAACTGAAAACAATTTTTTAATCGTCAAGATCAAAGATAACGGCAAAGGTTTTGCCGTCTCGGATTCGTTTGTTTCTGAAAACGGCATTGTTTCCGAGAAAATTGACGCGGGTTTCGGTGGAAACGGTTTGATTAATATGCGCCGCCGCGCCGAAAATCTCGGCGGGCGTTTTTGTATCGAATCGAAAATAAACGGCGGAACGAGCGTCGAGTTTGGAATTCCGATTCGTTAAATTTATTTTCGCTAAATTTATTTCGGGAATTTTTTTATCAGTGACGACGATTTTCACTACGTTAATATGTGGTTTGAAAAAGCAATAAAATGCGTAGAGTTTCAATGTGATTAATATACAAAGGAATTTTTATGCTTGATACAATATTGAACAACCCGAAAATGGAAACTAAATCAGAGTTAATTAAGGTCGCGATTATCGAAGACCGGCGCGAGATTCGCGAAGGTTTGAGCGTGATGATCAATTTCACCGACGGCTTTTCGTGCGTCGGCAGTTATCGCTCGATGGAAGACGCGCTGCACCGCATCGCGCATAATTTGCCGGACGTGATTTTGTCGGACATCGGATTACCGGGAATGGACGGCATCGAAGGCGTCAAGATTTTGAAAGAGAAATATCCGCAGATTTTAATTTTGATGCTTTCGGTTTACGACGACAACGAGCGAATTTTCGACGCGCTCTGCGCGGGCGCGTGCGGTTATCTTTTGAAAAAAACGCCGCCCGCGCAATTGATGGAAAGTCTGCGCGACGCGGTCAGCGGCGGCGCGCCGATGTCGCCGGAAATCGCCCGCAAAGTCGTCACGCTGTTCAGGGATTTTCGCCCGCCCGAACGCGTCGAATACGATTTAACTCCGCACGAACTACGCCTTTTGAAACTGCTCGTCGAAGGACACAGCTACAAAACCGCCGCGCTCGAATTGAGCGTTTCGGTCAACACGATTTCCTTTCATTTGAAAAGCATTTACGAAAAATTGCAGGTTCATTCAAAATCGGAAGCTGTCGCCAAGGCTCTGAAAAATCACCTTATTAAATAAACGTTTAGCTTTAATAAAGCGAAGCAAAACAATCAATTCGATTAAAAGCCGGTGGAGTCAAAAAACTCATCGGTTTTTCTTTTTTCACGCGCCTACTCAAATATGTGGTGAATGGATTTTGAAGTTTTTCTATGCTTTTCCGTGTCAGTTGAAAAAACTGTCGAAGCAAAAATTTTATTCGATTTATAAAAATTAGCAGGAAGGAAAAATAATATGAAAAATGCAATCGTCAATTTTATCAATAATTCGTCGGGCGCAACCACGATGAGAAAAACATTCGGTTTCAACTCGTTTGAAGCTCGACCGGAACGTCTCAATCTAAAAACGAAACGAGTTGCGCTTATTGTCAACGCCGTTTTGTGCGCTGTCTTATGTTTGTGGGCGACAAGCGAACAAGCAAAAGCCGCATCATTTAGCGTTAACGCGACAACCGA
>SXVE01000303.1 GCA_005790265.1 Acidobacteriota bacterium
AATCGAGCTGCAGCCAGAAGCTTTGCGCAAAATTGAAAATTCGCCGCTGTATAACGAAGACCTTGCGCCCGTGCCAATCGAAAAGCGCAACTGGACGACTTATAATTACGCCGCGCTCTGGATTTCGATGGCGCACTGCATTCCGACGTATATGATGGCGTCGAGCCTGACGAGCGTCGGAATGAACTGGTGGCAGGCGCTGTTGACGATTCTTTTGGGTAACATCATCGTGCTTGCGCCGATTCTCCTTAATTCGCATCCGGGAACAAAATACGGCATTCCATTTCCGGTTTTTGCTCGCGCGGCTTACGGCACGTTCGGTTCAAATCTTCCGGCGCTGATGCGGGCGATTGTCGCCTGCGGCTGGTTCGGTATTCAGGCGTGGATCGGCGGGCAGGCGATTCACATTTTCTTCGGCTCGATCATTCCGAACTGGAACACACTTCTCGGCGGCGCGATTTTAGACGGACACACGCCGACCGAATGGCTTTCGTTTTTGCTGTTTTGGGCAATGAACATCGCGGTCGTTTATCGCGGAATGAACCTTTTGCGCCACGTCGAAAATTGGGCGGCGCCGTTCGTTTTGGTGATGACCGCCGTTTTGCTCGCGTGGATTTTATATCAGGCGGGCGGCGTCGGTTTCTTGCTGAATGAACCGGGAAAATTTCAGACGTTCGGCGAATTTTTCAAGATATTTATTCCTTCCTTAACGGCAATGATCGGCTTCTGGGCGACGCTTTCGTTGAATATGCCCGACTTTACGCGCTTTGGAAAAAGCCAGCGCGAACAAGTTGTCGGGCAGGTCGTTGCATTGCCGACGACGATGGTTTTGTTTGCGGCGATGGGCATTTTAATCACTTCGGCGGCAATCGTCGTTTTCCCGAACGCCAAAGCCGAAGAGCTTTGGGATCCGGTCAAACTCGTCGGGCAGTTCACCCAACCGCTCGTCGTCGCCGTTTCGATGTTCACGATCATCGTCGCTACTTTGTCGGTCAATATTGCCGCCAACGTCGTCTCGCCCGCTAACGATTTCGCCAACGCTTTCCCAAAATGGATTTCATTTCGCACCGGCGGTTTGATTACCGGCATCATCGGAATCTTGATGATGCCGTGGAAACTGCTCGCCGATCCGTCGGGTTATATTTTTAACTGGCTTTTGGGTTATTCGGGCGGCTTGGGTTCGATTGCCGGTGTTTTAATTGCCGATTACTGGATTGTTCGCAACAAGAATTTACACTTGGGCGATTTATACCGGACGGGCGGGATTTATCGAGGAACGAACTGGCGTGCCGTCATTGCGACTTTGCTCGGATGCTTTTTCGCGTGGGTCGGTTTAATCTTCGAGCCTTTGAAAATCTTATACGATTACGCGTGGTTCGTCGGCTTCGGCGTATCTTTCCTAACGCATTGGATTTTGATGCGCGCGTTTCCGGCGGCGCAGGACGTTGATGCGGCGGCGGAACAGCAAACGTATTGATTAGCGTTGCGTTTCTGCCGATAAACACGCGCGATTTCGGCGGTTGAATAATCTTTTCAAATCGCCGCTCGCGCCGCCGCGACGTTCGATAGCGGCGATGCGGCGGCATTTTCAATCGCACATTCGCCGTATTTCTTTTGACGCTCAAACATTTTCGCCGACATTTTCTCAACAATCAGCTTTTCAATATAAAAAAATATATTGCATTAAACATTGTTTATGGAATATAATCTTTTTGTCGCTCGCTGTTTCGGCTGACAAATCTCTCTTCAATTCCCCTTCAAAAGCCCGGTCCGCCAAAATCCAATGAAACCGCTTCCACAACTTCCGCAGCAAAATATCTTTACGTTGTCTTTTTCAATGACGCTCGTTCAATCGCCGTTTTTAGCGGCGGCGCGGCAAGCGTTTGTTTTTGCTTTACCGCCAAACGCTTTAAGCGGCGCGAATTTGTGCCGAACATTAAAGGAGACGTGCCGAATTTGCGCGGCGCGGCTTTTGTGAACGTGCGCGGCGCGGCAAAGTTTCGCCGCAATGTTTTTTACGCCGGTTTATCAGCCGCTCAATTCGATTAATGGCTCGTCTCACTCAAATCAAACACCGTTCAACTGTCAGAATTCATCGCGCAGTTATTAAAAAAAACGATTCCGCTCGTTAAAAGTATCGTTCCGCAAACGAAAGAGACGAATACTTTTACAAAAGAGATCAGTACTTTCGCGGCAGGAACGACCACTTTCACGACAGGAACGATTACTTTCACGACAGGAACGATCATTTTCGTGACAGAAGCGAGTAATTAAGCGACGGAAGCGATCTTTTTGAAAAAAGAAACGGTTTCTTTAACGACTGAAACGATTCTTTTTCACACACTAACCATCAATTTTCCAGCAAATACGGGCAGTCAAACCAAGTTAATCACCAAAAATCAATCTTAAATTACAGGAGACTCAACAATGGCTAAAGTAAACAATAAAGAAGTCAAGGCACAATGCAATCACATGAACGACGCGTGGGTCGAAGGCGCACCGAACGTGGAATTTAACGGCATTTCACAAGCGGATTTCGCCGCCGCGATTGCAGACGCGGCGCAGGACGATCAGGAAATCGCCGATATGGAAGCGAAACTGCAAATGAGACGCGACGTGCGCGACGGAAAGTATTTCGCCATCAATCAACAACGCTCGCGCGTCGGTCAGGGCGTCGCGGGCAATCCGGCTTACGGCGACGATTCGCCGCTTTACGGCGCAATGGGCTTTGTCCGCAAATCCGTCCGCGCTTCGGGTTTAACGAGAAAGAAAAAGGCACTGAAAAGTTAAACGTACAAAACGAAAAAGAGGCGATGTTGTGCCGCAAGCGAAACATCGCCGTTTTCAAAAGTCTTAGTTAAAACAAAAGGGAAAACTAAAATTATGAAACAAAACACGAAACAATTCTTGAGAACGGCGATGTTCAGCTTATGCGCCGTCCTGTTTGCGGCATCGGCGGCAAACGCGGCAACTTATACGGTGACAACGACCGCCGATGTGATTGCGGGCAGTCTGCGCCAGGCAATTGACGACGCCAACGCTTCGACGGGCGTTAATGATACGATTATTTTTAATATTCCGGCGGGCGATGCAGGCTGTGCAAACGGTGTCTGCACACTCACGCTCGTCGGCGGTTTGCCGCAAATCGTTAACGCCGGAACGCTGACGATTGATAATTCGGCGGGTGCCAGCAAAATAGTCATTTCGGGCGACAATCAGTTCCAAGTGCTGTATATGCGGTCGGGCTCAAACCTGACGCTAACCGCCCTGACCATATCGAACGGCAGATCAACCAGCGTCGGCGGCGCTATTAACAATGCCGGCGGCACATTGACGATCAATAACTCGACCTTGAGCGGCAACACGGCAGTCAGTGATGGCGGTGCCATTAACAGCAGCGGCACGCTAACACTTAACAATTCAACCGTCAGCGGAAATACGGGAAGATCTAGCGGCGGCATCCTCAGCGGCGGAACGGTGACAATCAACAACTCGACCATTGCATTTAATACGGCGACCGCTTCGGATTGCTTTATGGGTTGTGCGGGCGGTCTTTACATGGACTTGGGCGCACTAACGCTGGCTAACACGATTGTCGCCAAAAACACATCCAATACCTGTTCCGGCGACATCTACGGTCAAGCGAGTTCGAGCAGTTCCTATAATCTGATCGGCAACCGCACGGGAATGACCGGCACCACGAACGGCACGAACGGCAATCAGGTCGGCACAGCTGCCGCGCCGATTGACCCGCTGCTCGCCGCGCTCGCCGACAACGGCGGACAGACGCGGACGCACGTTTTGCTGACGGGTTCGCCCACCATTGACAAAGGCAACTCGGCGGCGGCGGCTGACCAGCGCGGCGCGGCGCGTCCGGCGGACAACACTTCACTCGCCAACGCGACCGGCGGCAACGGCGCGGACATCGGCGCGGTCGAAACGGCGCTCGCACCGACCGCCGCTAACGTCGTCATCAGCGGACGAGTCTTAACGCCCGAAGGTCGCGGCTTGACGAACGCGCTGGTTTACATCACTGACGCATCGGGCGCAACGCGCGCGGCGCGCACCACGACTTTCGGCAGATTCCGTTTCGACGAGATTGCCGCCGGACAAACGGTGATTTTGTCGGTCAGTTCGAAGCGTTACCAATTCGCGCCGCAAATTCTCGGC
>SXVE01000304.1 GCA_005790265.1 Acidobacteriota bacterium
CAAAATATGTTCAAGATTCCCGAGCTGAGAAAACGCGTTCTCTTCACGCTCGGTCTTCTTGCAGTTTATCGTTTAGGTGCGCACGTTACGGCGCCGGGCATTAATAAAGTTCAACTTGAACGGGTTTGGGCTGATGTTGCCGGAACTCTGCTTGGCGTGCTCGATCTTTTTTCCGGCGGTAACTTTCGCACAATTTCAGTTTTCGCGCTCGGCGTAACCCCATATATCACGGCTTCAATTATTATGCAGCTTCTTCCGGTGCTCTCTCCGCAAATGAAGAGAATTCAGGAAGAAGGCGAAGTGGGTCGGCAAAAAATCAATCAATGGACGCGGTATCTAACCGTCGTGTTGTGTGCCGTGCAAACATTTTTCGTTGCAACCTGGCTGAGCAGAAACGGAATTATCGCCGAAACCTGGTGGGCGACGGCGATGGTTGTCATTACTTTGACGACCGGCACGATATTCGTGATGTGGCTCGGCGAACAAATTACCGAGCGCGGCATCGGAAACGGCATTTCGCTGTTGATTTTTGCCGGTATCGTCATCGGACTGCCGCGCGGATTAATGCAGATTTCGGATCGCGTGCGCGCCGGTGATGCAATGCAGACGCTCGGAGTAATATTTCTCGTGGTCGTCGTTATCGCATTGATTGCGTTGATCGTTTACATGGAATCGGCACGACGTAATATCGCTATCAGTTACGCCAGTCGGCGCGTAGGCAACCAAACGGTTCGCGGACAGGAAACGAGTTTGCCGCTGAAAATCAATATGGGCGGCGTGATTCCGGTGATTTTCGCGTCTTCAGTTTTGGCGATGCCGCAAACCTTGTTTTCCGCATTTCCGCCGGATCCGAATCAGCCGAACTCGGCTTGGTCGCAAGTTTATGCGTTTTTTCAGCAGTTTCACGGCGGAGATCCGTATTACGAAGTAGTTTTCATTACGTTGATCGTTCTGTTTACGTTCTTCTACATCACGATTGTTTTTAACACTGATGAAGTGGCGGATAACTTGAGAAAACACGGCGGCTTTATTTCAGGAGTACGACCGGGAGCACAAACAGCCGAATACCTGAATACGATTCTAACTCGTTTAACGACGGTCGGTGCTCTTTATCTGGCATTTGTCGCTTTTGCGCCGCAGGTTTTACTTAGCGGATTTAGAGTTGGGCGATTGCCTTTTATTGGACCCGGTCTTGATAACTTCTTGACGGCAACACCTGGTTTGAGTTGGATTCCGACCGGTTTGGGATATCAATTCTTTTTCGGTGGAACTTCGCTTCTGATTATTGTCGGAGTGGCGATGGATACTGTTTCCCAAATAGAAGCTCAACTGGTAATGCGAAACTACGAAGGATTTTTGGGCGCCGGTTCGAGATTGCGCGGCAGAAGAAGCTAAATCAATTACGAATTATCAATTAAGGGCGGCGAATTACGGAAGAGTTTTTTGATATTTTATTCGTGTTTATTAATTGAAATTCGTAATTTATTTTTATGAATAAAATTATTGTTTTAATCGGCGCGCCGGGAGCCGGGAAAGGAACTCAGGCGAGACTTTTACAAGAAAGATTAGGAGTTCCGCAAATTTCGACCGGCGACATTTTTCGCGAAATGAAGAATGCTGATACTCCACTGGCGAAAGAAGTGCAGACGATTATGTCTGCCGGAAAGCTGATTTCCGATGATTTAACTTATAAAATCGTTCGCGAAAGAACGGCTCGCGAAGATTGTCGCGAAACATATATTTTGGATGGTTATCCGCGCACCGGAGTGCAAGCCGAACAATTGGAAGAATTGGCGCGAGAACAGAATAAAGAAATAAAAGCTATTCTCATTGATATACCGGTTGATAATTTGCAGAAAAGAATGACGGGACGAAGAAGTTGTTCAGTGTGCGGCGAAATTTATAACATATATTTCAAGCCGCCGAAAAACGACAACGTTTGCGATTTTCATCCTGACACAGAATTAACGCATCGAGCGGATGATTACGAAGAAAAAGTCAAAGTTCGGTTGGCAACATACGAGGAAATGACCAAGCCGCTGCTCGATTATTACGAAAAAACAAATCGTCTGACCAAAGTTGACGGAACCGGTGAGGTCGAAGAAATCTATAAAGAGCTGGCGAAAATAGTATAAGTTAAACGACATTGATTTTGAGCGAACAGCGTCTGAAGTTAAAAATCAATGATAATAGCTTTAGAGAAAATCAGCGAAAGCCTGAAAAACATCAGTCGCATCTTGTTAGGAAAAGGGATGATTATTGCGAAGTCGAGAAAAGATTTGGATAAAATGCGCGAAGTCGGCGAATTGATCGCCGAAGTGCGCGAAACTCTAAGAGCAAAAGTCGAACCCGGCGTTACAACGCGTGAACTTAATGATACTGCCGACAAAATGATTCGCGGTTTCGGCGGCATTCCGACATTTATCGGTTATCACGGCTTTCCCTTCGCGATTTGCGCTTCAGTCAATGAAGCTATTGTGCACGGTTTTTCCAACGATGTTCCGCTGAAAGAAGGCGACATCGTTTCGCTCGACATGGCGGCGACTTACAACGGTTTTGTGGGCGATACCGCTTTTACGGCGCCGGTTGGCAATATTAGCGAAGAAGTGGCGCAATTAATTCGAGTCACTGAAGAATGTCTCGATTTGGCAATTGCACAATGTTACCCGAACAAACGCGTCGGAGATATTGGATGGGCGGTTCAGCAGCATGCGGAAAAACACGGATACGGAATTGTGCGTGATTATACCGGACACGGAATCGGTCGCTCAATGCACGAAGCGCCGCAAATTCTGAACTACGGTCGAGCAGGAACAAAAGAGATTATTCGCGCCGGATATTGTTTTGCGATTGAGCCGATGTTGAATTTGGGAACGCACGAAACGAAAACGCTGAAAGACAAATGGACCGTTATTACACTCGACGGAAAACCGAGCGCTCATGCGGAACATACAGTGGCGGTAACGGCGGAAGGTCCGGAGATTTTAACGCTTACAAAACAGCAAAAAGCCGCACAACAAAAAGACAAAGCGGAAACCGTGACGGCTTAACTTGAAATAAGCTTAAAAAAAGGCTAACATTTACGGTTTGTCCAACTACGCAGAAAGTTGGCTGTCAGAGTATGTCAAAAGAAGAAGCGATAGAAGTGACGGCGACAGTGCTGGAAACTCTGCCGAATGCGATGTTCAAAGTTGAACTCGAAGACAACAAGCATCAGGTTTTGGCACATATTTCCGGAAAAATGCGGAAAAATTTTATTCGCATTTTACCTGGCGACAGAGTTTTAGTTGAGCTTTCGCCTTATGATTTAGGTCGCGGGCGAATCACATATCGTTACAAATAAGTTGAGAAAGAGAGGGAAACATTATGAAAGTTCGTCCTTCGGTAAAGAAGATTTGCGATAAATGCAAAGTTATTCATCGGAAAGGCATTGTGCGCGTGATTTGCGAAAATCCGAAGCATAAACAAAGACAGGGTTAGAAATTTAAGATTTGAAATTGGTAATCGGAAATTTGACAAAAAATATTTTGAATTACCAATTTCAAATCTGTAATCAGGAGAAATTATGGCTCGCGTAGCAGGAGTTGATTTACCGCCAAATAAAAGGGCGCAAATTGGTTTGACTTACATTTACGGCATCGGCAAATCGCGTGCGACAGAAATTCTGGGAAACGCCGATATTAGCATTGACGCAAAAATCAAGGATTTGAGTGAGGACGAACTTACAAGAATTCGTACGATTATTGATCAACAAGGCGAAGTCGAAGGTGACTTGCGAAAGCGCGTTCAGATGGACATCAAGCGTTTGATGGACATCGGTTGTTATCGCGGACTTCGTCATCGGCGCAGTCTGCCGGTTCGCGGACAGCGAACGAGCACTAATGCCAGAACACGCAAAGGTCCGCGTAAAGCCGCCGTCGCTAAGAAAAAAGCACCAGGTAAAAAATAGATGAAAGTAAGCGGTAAGCAGTGAGCAGTTTTTGTCTGCTCACCGCTTTCGCCGCTTACGGTTTACTAAAATTATGGCAAAAGCACCAGCAAAAGGTAAGAAAGCTTACAAGAAGAAAGAGAGAAAGAATATTCCAATCGGAATTGTTCATATCGCAGCGTCTTTTAATAATACTTTGATTTCGATCACCGACGCGCAGGGCAATCTGGTAGCGCAATCTTCTTCGGGCGCTCGCGGTTTTAGAGGTTCAAGAAAAGGAACTCCGTTTGCCGCGCAGCAAGCCGCTTCAGAAGCCGCTCGCAAAGCGTCGGAAGCCGGAATGCGCGAAGTTGAAGTGCGCGTCAAAGGTCCGGGCGGCGGTCGCGAATCGGCGATTCGGGCAATCAGCCAAGCGGGAATTCGCGTTACGTCAATCCGTGATACGACGCCGATTCCGCATAACGGTTGTCGTCCGCCGAAACGCCGAAGAGTATAACGACTCTGACTTTTTGAAAGATTTCATAGAAATTACAACTTGATATATTAAATTATCAAACTATCGAAAGGACGAAGGGTTTAGATTAAAATCTTGCCTGTAAACTTTTCCATTAAAGCAAATGCCGTAAGTTCAATTGTTTAATTGATAAAAAAAAAGGCATTTGATTGGAGGCAACAAAAAATAAAATGGCTAGATATAGAGTAGCGGTGTGCCGTCTGTGCCGTCGCGAAGGTGGAAAATTATTCTTAAAGGGTGATAAGTGCTATAAAGCAAACTGCACAATCGAAAAACGCGGAACGAATCCGCCGGGACAACACGGCGCGGCGCGGCGCAAAATGCTAGCCGGCTACGGGCAGCAGTTGCGCGAAAAACAAAAAGTTAAACGCATCTATTTCGTTCTCGAAAAACAATTTCGCAAC
>SXVE01000305.1 GCA_005790265.1 Acidobacteriota bacterium
GGAAATGTCCGCGAACTCGAAAACGTCGTCGAACGCGCCGCCGTAACGAGCGGACAGGCAAACGCCGTGACGCCGGAAAATCTTTTCGCGGAACAGAAATCATCAAATCAAACGACTGAAAATTTTAGTAGTCTGCTCGATTTGCCGTTCAGAGAAGCCATCGCGAATCTCGAAAAAATGCTGATCGAAAAAGCTTTGCGCGACGCGCACGGCAACCGCACCGAAGCCGCCGAAAAATTACAAATCAGCCGCCGACTGCTTTACGATAAATTGAAAGAACACGACATTGCATAAACAATTTCGGCTTTTCATTCGTAAAAAACTGACGCAAACGATAGTTTTTTCGGCGGAAAACGTTTTATGAAAAAAGTTCTGGTCATCGGCTCGGGCGGCGCTGGAAAATCAACTTTCGCGCACCGTCTGCACAAAGCGACCGGATTGCCGCTGATTCATCTCGACAAAATTCACTGGCAGCCGAACTGGACGGCGCCGCCGAAACCCGAATGGCGAAAAACCGTCGAAAAACTGCTTGCCGGTGACGAATGGGTGATGGACGGCAATTTCGGCAGCACGATGGATATTCGTTTTCGCGCCTGCGATACGATCTTTTACTTTGATTTGCCGCCGCTCGTCTGCGTTTATCAGGCGCTCAAACGCGTGGCGAAATATTATAAAAAAACGCGTCCCGATATGGGCGCGGGTTGTGCGGAAAAGCTGGATTTTGAATTTCTCGAATGGGTCTGGAATTTCCCGAAAAACTCGAAACCGGAAATCGAAGAAAAACTCGCGCTTTACGCTGCCGGAAAAAACATCATTCGTTTCAAATCGAGAAAAGATGTCGAAAGATTTTTTGAGAATTTGGCGCGAAATAAAGTAGAATCAGTTCAATAAATTATGTTTTTTATCATCGGCACCAAATTTTTTACGTTCGGTTCGGAAAAAACGGCGGAGCAAATTCGCTGCTCGCAATGCGGCGCGCTCACGCAGTTTACCGAAAAAACCGGAATGAATTTCATCACTTTGTTTTTCGTCGTTCCGACAATTCCGATCAGCGGCAAAAAGAAATTTATCGAATGCCCGAACTGCAGTGCGCGTTTTCAAACCGAATAAACGTCAACCGCGAATAATATGAACTGGCAAAACGGCGAATTTACAATCAGCACCGACCGCGAACGGCTGCAAATTGACGTGATTCACCAATTTCTAAGCGAGGAATCTTACTGGGCGAAAGAGCGCACACGCGCGCAGACGGAAACGGCGATTGCGAATTCTTTGTGTTTCGGCGTTTACAAAAGCGAAAATCTTGTCGGTTTTGCGCGCGTCGTCAGTGATTTTGCGACGTTTGCTTATCTGGGCGATGTTTTTATCGTTGAAGAATTTCGCGGTTCGGGTTTGAGCAAATGGCTGATGGATGTAATTGTCAACTACCCGGATTTGCAGAATTTGCGCCGCTGGATTCTGGCGACGCGTGATGCGCACGCGCTTTATGAAAAATACGAATTCGCCGCGCTTAGATTTCCCGAACGGTGGATGGAAAAAACCGCGCCGAACGCGTATTGATTTTTTATCAATTTTTATAAATTAGAAACGACAAACAAAAAGTTGCGGTAGCTTTTTTAAAACCGGGCATTTTTCGACTTTTATTTTGTTTGAAACTCGAAATGTTCACGATAAAAATTGGAAATTGGGGTTTCGTATTTGGAAGAAATATGGAAAACGGACACAAGGAAAAAAGACCGCTGGCGTTGATTATCGTTGACGGTTGGGGAATTTCCCCGCAAAAAGAAGGCAATGCGATTGCGCTCGCGCACACGCCTTTTTACGACGAAATCTGCGCGAAATATCCGAAAACTAATTTGTCGGCAGCCGGTTTGCGCGTCGGTTTAGCGCCGGAATCGGCGGGAAACGCGGAAGTCGGACATTTAAATATCGGTGCCGGTCGCATCGTCAAAACCGATGTGTCGCGTATTTCCGAAGCGATCAAATCCGGCAGATTTTTCGGTAACGAAATGCTGAAACGCGCTTTTGCTGTTGCGCGAACGAATAATTCGGCGGTGCATTTGATCGGTTTGCTCAGCGACGGCGGAACTCATTCGTCGCCGGAAAATCTGTTTGCGCTGCTGCGAATGGCGAAAAGCGAAAACTTGAAAGACGTTTTCGTCCACGCGATTCTGGACGGTCGTGACGTCGCGCCGCGCACGGCGGATATTTATACTGAAGCGGTCGAAATAAAAATGGCGGACATCGGCGTCGGGCAAATCGCCAGTTTGTGCGGGCGCTATTATGCGATGGACGTTAATCAGAATTGGGAACGCACCGCGCGCGCTTACACGATGCTCGTTCACGCCGAAGGCGAACGCGCGTTCGATGCGGTAACAGCGATTCGCGGTTCATTTCTGCGCGGCATCGCCGATGAATTTATCGCGCCGGTCGTGCTCGAAAAAGCGCCGGGAAAACCGATGGCGACGGTGAAAAACGGCGATGTCGTCATCTTTTTTAATCATCGCGCCGACGGAATGCGCCAGCTCGCCAAATCGCTCGCCGTTCCCGGCGCGAACGATTTCGCCGCCGTCGGAAAACCGCGCATCGAAACGGTTTGCTTGACCGAATACGACCGCAGTTATAATTTGCCCGTTGCGTTTCGACCGGAATCCGAAACAAACGTTTTGGGACAGATTTTCGCCGAACGCGGCGTGTTAAACTGCCGCGTCAGCGAAACCGAACGCTATCCGCACATCACCTATTTTTTTAACGGCGGCGTCGAAAACGAACATCCGTGCGAACAGCGCGTGCTCGTCGCTTCGCCGAAAGCCGAAGTTTACGAATCGCAGCCGGAAATGAGCAGCTTCAAGGTGACGGACAAATTTCTGCGCGGAATGGAAGCGGCGGAAAACGATGTTTTTATCCTGAATCTACCGGCGGCGGATCTGGTTGCACAAACCGGAAACTTGGAAAAAACCATCGAAGCCGTGCAGTTTGTTGACACTTGTCTCGGCGGAATTCTGGAAAAAGTGCGCCAGTTAAAAGGCGTCGCGCTGATTACTTCGTCGCACGCCGGATGCGAGGAAATGGCGGATTTATTAACGGGCGAACCGAATCCGCAGCCGACGGCGAATGCGGTTCCGTTTCATTTCGTTGATGAGCAGGCAAACAATTTGAGTTTGCGCGAAGGCGGCGCGCTCGAAGATATTGCACCGACGATTTTAAGCTTGCTCGGCATCGAAATTCCGCTGGAAATGACCGGACGGGATTTGCGTTTGAACAATTAAAATCTAATTTGCATAATAGAGAGGATGTTTAATTTTACTAATGCCGTAAGTCGTTTTTCGGCATTTTTTATTCTCTCCGCCGTTATTATTTTTTCCGGTTGTGATCAAGCTCAAAATGCGGAAAGTCCGGCAAATCAAACCGTGACGTTTCCGGCGGAAAATGAAACGCCGCTCGAAATTCCGCCGCCGAATATCAATCTCGCCAATCCGCTGATCGTTTCCGAAAAGCCGTCTGATGTCGCCGTGTGCGCGCAAATCAACGAAAAAATCGAAAAAAGTCCATTTTCCAATGCGCGTTGGGGCGTTTTCGCCGTCAGTTTGAAAGACGGGCGCGTCGTCTGCGCGCGCGACGGACGCAAACTTTTTAATCCGGCTTCGATTCAGAAAACCTTAACGGCAATCGTCGGTCTCGACAAACTCGGCACCGATTACCGCTGGAAAACTTCGGTTTACGCGGCGAATCAGATTGACGCAGACGGAACTTTGGACGGCGATTTGATTCTTTACGGAGAAGGCGCGCCGGATTTTGATTCAAAAGCGCTCGACGAATTGATCGCGCAGCTCGAAGCCAAAGGATTGCGGCGCGTGACGGGAAAAGTAATCGGCGATGCGAGTTATTTTCGCGGCGACACCATCGGCGACGGCTGGACTTGGAACGAATTGCAATGGTATTACGGCGCGGAAGCCTCGGCGCTTTCGTTCAACGAAAATCAAGCGTTTATCAATGTCGAAAACGGAACGGGACGCGCGACGACCGATTATTTACAGGTTACGGTCGGCAATCCGACGCCGATGAGCGGCAATTCAAACGGCGCGGCAAACTATGAGGCGGGCGGCGTGAAACGCGGTCTCGACGACAACAATTTTTACGTTTGGGGCAACACGAAAAGTTTCGGCGCGCGCGTTTCCGTGCACGATCCGGCTGGGCTGGCGGCGAAAAACTTGAAAGAAGCGCTCGTCAAAAAAGGCATTGCCGTCGTCGGCGAAAGCGGTTCGCGCGATTGGAAATCAGCGGACGCGCTCGACACGGCGAAAGCGCGCGAATTGGCGTCGGTGCAGAGCGCTCCGCTCGTCGAAATCGTCAAGCGAATGAACAAACATTCGGTCAATCTGTACGGCGAGCTGATTCTGCGTACAATCGGGAAGAAATTCAGCGGCGAAGTGCCGAATGACATTCAATTGCCGCAGAATGTGCGCGGCGACGATACGACCGGCGCGGCGATTATTAAAAAATGGCTTTTGCAGCACAATATCGCGGCGGACGAAGTGCAGATTTCCGACGGCTCCGGTTTGTCGCGGCTTGATTTCTTAACGCCCGAATCGTTCGCCCGCGCGTTTATTTATGCGGCGCAAAGCCCGTATGCGCAGGCGTTCAGCGATTCGCTGCCGATTGCGGCGACCGACGGAACGCTCGGCGGACGTTTGGGACGCGTTAAAGGAAAAGTCGTTGCGAAAACCGGCACGATTACGTTTGTTAATTCGCTCGCCGGTTATGCGGCAAGCGATTCCGGTGAAGTGCTGGCGTTTGCCGTAATTACCAATAACGAAACGCGCAAAAACGGCGTGACAAACGTGATTGACGCCGCCGTCTCGCTGCTGGTAACGGGAGCCGAAAAAGAACAGAACGCGAATTCAAACGCGGAGAGTTCGCCGAGTCCGGCAAAAAGCGGTAATTCGGCTAACTCCAATAACAGCAACAGTTTTTACGAGAAAAATCTGACAAACAGGTAAGCAGAGAAAAGTTTTTGTTTTACATAAAAAAACCGAACAACAAAAACAGCCAGAAGAAAACAACCAGAAAAAGCGGCGCGATGACTGCCAGCAAACAGCCCAGATTCGTCCACGATTCTTCAGTTCGCAAAAACGGCGCGGGACATGCGTTACAAAATCCTTTTTCGGCGAAAAAAGGGCGCTTGCAAACCTGGCAAATTTTTAGTTTCACAATTAAAAGAATAACAAAAACGAACGGAAAAATTAACAGTTAAAACGCGCCAAACGGCGGTTGAGTTTTACCGGGAAATATGACTTTTCGCCGGGTTCGTGCTAATCTTTTTTTCCCTTTTTAATAATATTTACCAACAGGAATTTTATACGATTTATGGTTGAAGAATTTGCGTTCGACAATACGGAAGAACGCCGCAAAATCAGGCAGAACGGCGAAAACGGCTGGATCGAAGTGATCGTCGGTTCGATGTTTTCGGGCAAATCGGAAGAGTTGATTCGGCGTTTGCGCAGGGCGCAGATCGCGCGGCAGAAAGTGCAGGTTTTCAAGCCGAAAATTGACGACCGTTATTCGATTGAACAAATCGCGTCGCATTCGGGAATGACGCACGTTTCCAAACCGGTGATGACCGCCGCCGAGATGATGGCGCAGATGGAACCGGACACGCAAATCGTCGGCATTGACGAAGGACAGTTTTTCGATATGGCGATTATCGAAGCCGTTAATGAACTCGCGAACAGCGGCAAACGCGTCATTATTGCCGGACTCGATCAGGATTATCTCGGTCGTCCGTTTGAACCGATGCCGCAGCTTTTGGCGGTCGCCGAATTTATCACGAAAACGCACGCGATTTGCGTTAAATGCGGCAACACGGCAAATTATTCGCAGCGCACGTCCGATTCCAAAGAACGCGTCGAAGTCGGCGCGCACGACAAATACGAAGCGCGCTGCCGCAAATGTTTCGTGCCGCACGCCGACGCGCCGACCATCATTTGATTTTCCGCCGCACGAAAATTCAGCAAGCAAAGCTGCAACTTTTTTTTCAAAAATGCGTGAGAGTTTTTCGTAGCTACACTGACATTAATTTTTGAAAAAAGGAAAAAAAAAGAAAAATGAAAAGTATTTTATTGACAGCTTTGCTGCTTTTCGGCGCGGTTGGCGCGTTTGCACAGGAAAAAACGTTGTCGCAGGCGGAGTTTGATTCCGTGATCAAAAAC
>SXVE01000306.1 GCA_005790265.1 Acidobacteriota bacterium
CGCCAGATCAATCTGTTTCGATTCTTCTTTCGGCTCCTCTTTTTCCGGCGTCTCCGGTTTTTTCGTTTCGGTTTTCGCCGTTTCTTTGCCGAAATCGGGCAGCGTTTTCGGCGATTCGTTGTTCATCTTCGGCATCGGCGGCATTCTCGTCGGTTTCGGCATTTTGTAGCGCGGAAACTTGCGGTTCGGCAGCGGCGGATTGACCGGCGGCGTGTTGCCGAGCGGCGAATTCGGCAGATTGCCGATAATCGCGTTGTCGGTCGGCGGCGGTAGATTCTGCGGCGTGTTCAGCAAATCGCCGGAAGTGTTCGGAATCGTCGTCGCGATGCTTCCGGTCGGCGGCATTACAAAACCGCTCATATCGCCGTTCTGCATCTGCATTTGCAGTTGCTGCTGTTTGAGCGCGTAGCCTTCCGGGTCGGCGATGGCGAAATAACCTTCCGGGTATTCGAGCGGCGGCGTTTGACCGCTCACGTCAATATACGTGATTTCCGCGTCTTCGAGCGACGTTTTTTCGTAATCGCGGCTCGCAAATTCCGCGTCGGTGCCGAGCAGAATGCTGCTCACATAAATCGTATCGAGCGCCTGACACACGCGTCCGACAATCGGGCTTTCGCAGCCTTTCGTCGTTAAAAGATTTGACTGCGCCAAGACAAACAGCGTCAGAACATTGAAAATCGCCGAAGCCGCAATGATTTTGTAAACGCGCGGCGAGAAATTCCAGCTCGTGATTTCGTAATTTCTAAACAAATCCTTTTCCGGCTGCGGCAAAACCTGCGTCGCCGCCGGAGAAACCGGTTGATGATGAAGATTGTTTGATTCCTGATTGTTAAATTCTTGTTCCAGCATAATTCGCCCGTTAAATATAATCGCCTAAAACCCGATGACTGCAAACGCATCGAAAAAGTTTTAGACGCCAACGCTCGCCGATAAGTTGCGAACGCTTTTGCAGTTTAACATTTTTGAAAAGCAATTAAAAGAAATTCCAGAAAATTGCTTTTGCCGTCCAAAACTTTTAATATTGCCACAAATGGCACGTTCGTTCAAAGGAAAAAAACGCGAAAAGAGCCGCGATAAAACTCGCCGCGATGATCGGCAGGATCGCTCCCGCTCAAACGGCTTTCGTTCAGGTGAACGAAATGACAAACGAGAACTTGCACGCGAAAGTTCCGCAGACGGCGGCGGCGAACGCCAGCTTTCGCCGCATCAATTAAAAGCGGTCGAACGATTGCTGTCCGGCATCGGCACGCCCGAACCGCAGCCGATTGTGCCCGACGATTTTCAAATCGAAGCGCTCAAAGCGATTAATTCCGAAGATGTTTTGGTCACCGCGCCGACCGGCAGCGGCAAAACGTGGATCGCGCGCGAGGAAATTCGCCGCCTGCTCGCCGACGGCAAACGCGCGTGGTACACGACGCCGCTCAAAGCTCTGACGAACTCGAAATATATGGAGTTTTCCTTGGAATTCGGCGCGGAAAACGTCGGGATTCTGACCGGCGACCGCAAGGAAAACGTCAACGCGCCGCTGATCGTCGGAACGACGGAAATTTACCGCAATCAGCTTTTCGACGCGCTGCGAAACGGCGAACAAGTGCGCACGGATTTCGTCATTCTCGATGAAGCGCATTACCTCGGCGACGAAGATCGCGGGCACGTTTGGGAAGAAGCGATTATTCTTTCGCCGCCGCGCATCCGGCTGCTGCTGTTGTCAGCGACCATCGGCAACGCCGACGAATTCGCCCGCTGGATCGCCGAAATTCGCGGCACGAAAGTTCGTGTTATCAATCGCGCCGGAACTCGTCCGGTTGAGTTGCGCGCCGCTTTTATCTCGAAAAACGTGCAGCTTTATCCATTATTTGACGGAAACGGCGAATACAACCGCGACATCGAACAGTTCAGCAATCAAAACAGACGCGATTACCACCGCCGCCGCTAAAATTTTTTCCTCTATTTAAACAAAAAAAAGGGCTGTCGAAACGCTTCGACAGCCAAATGCGGAGGAGGAGAAAACTTGAAATTAAATTACCTTTTTTCGCCGATCAGCACGTTAATGTCCGTTTGCGGAACTTGCAAATCAATCGAAACTTCGTTCGCGGTGCGCGCAAATTTGACGTTTTGCACCATCCGCGCATAAACCTGTTTGTCGGCTGATTTAGAACTGCCCAGATAAACTTTTCCGATCATCTGCAAACCTTCGAGCGTTTCGAGCAATCCCTGCGCGTCGGCGGCTTGCGCAGTGCGCGCGTTCAAATTGAGCGCGGCATTGGCACCGGCAACGTCCATCGAACCGTAAAAATATTCAATCGCGTCAATGTTTTTGCCGAGCTCATCATTGTCGAGCGGCAAAAACTGGCTCATTCCGCCCGGCAGTTTGGCGGCGAAATTCATCATCGAATTCTGGCGCGGAACGAGCAGGTTGGCGATTTCAGGATTAACGCGCGATTTGCCTTCGAGCGTTTGACGAACGCGGGCGACGGTTCCAAACGCCAGCGTATTTGCATCCACGTTTGAAACGGCGAGTTCCTGCGAAAACATTTTCAGTGCTTTTTCGGAAAACGTTGCTTTGCCCGCGTTATTTGCCGGCGGAACTTTCGCCGCGATGTCGCGGGCGGTGAAAACATAAACGGTTTTGTCGCCGACTTTTTCTTCGCGGTATTTGCCGTTAGCGGCAATTTTCGCGGCGGCTAAAAGCGTCGCGGCGTTAAATTGTCCGCGCGCGACGATAACCGGCTCAAAATCAAACTTTTTCGGCGCGGTTTGTTTCGCTGTCACGCCGACGGCGACTTGTTCGAATTGGCGCAGATCAATTCCGGTTTTGCTTTTTACTTCGTCAACGTGCGCGACGATTTGCGCCAGCATCGTTTGATTGCCCGACAAAATCTGCGGCAGCGCGTCGCCCAGAAATCTCTTCGCGTTAAACGACACGACCGCGTCCGAAGCGGGAAGCAGCGCGGTCAATTGACCGTTTTGGCGCGCGCTGGCTTTCGTATCGGCGGCAAAAACCGCGCCGAAAGCATTCAAAGTGAGCAGGCACAACGCCGCCAAAGCAAAAAATCTGTTTTTCATTTCAAACCTCAAACCGAAATCTTAATATATTGAACTTGTGAACACTTTAAAGATGCGTGCGCGCGCGCAAATCGTTGGCTGGATTTTTTCGCCGCCGGTAAAAATAGTTGGGAGCGATTTAAGCGTCGGCTTTTTTCGCCGGAAGCGCTTTTTCCGACAAATAATAATGCCACAAAAGCCGCGCGGCGACAGCGCGCAGCGGCTTCCATTTTTCGGCAACGATTAAAAAATCGTCTGAATTCGGACGCGCCGCCGCGCCGGTTAACTTTTGCCACGCGACGTGCAGCGCCAAATCTCCTTTCGGCATCACATCGCGGCGCATCAGCGCCATCAAAAGATAAATTCCGGCTGTCCATTCGCCGATGCCTTTGATCTTTTTCAGCTCGGATTTAACCGCTTCGTCCGGCAGATTTTCCAACTCTGCTAAATCGAGCTTCCCGTCAATGATCGCCGTTGCCAAATCGCGCGCGTAAATCGTTTTTTGACGGCTGAAATAAACGGCTTTCATTTCTTCGTCCGACAAAATCAAGAGATTTTCCGGCGTGATCGTGCCGATTTTTTGTTCGAGCTTGCGGTACGCTGAAAGCGCCGAAGCGAGCGAAACCTGTTGTTCTAGAATGATGTGCACGAGCGTCGCAAACGTCGCTTCACGCTTCCACAACGGCGGCGCGCCGTAAACGCGATAAATCTTCGCCAGATCAGTGTCGCGCGCGGCTAAAATTTCGCAGCATTGCGGTAAATTTTCTGCCGTAATTATTTCTGTTTTCGTAATCATTTTATTTATACAAAATGCAATCAAAGCGCTTTTTTCACCAAAATTTCAGCGCGGAATTTCGGTGAAAGCGGCAATTAGATGAACCGGAAATCAATTCGCATAATTTCTCGATTCGATGAATTATAACGGAAGCGGCGGCGCTGTTGGATTTTGAATTTCGCAATGTGCTATTTTCAAACAACAAGAACAATAAAAACTAGAAGTCTGCTTTTTCTCCCATCATTTATGAAAAATACAACATTTTCCGACGGGAAAACAAAACCGGAGATTCCCAAAGTTTCTCGTTCAAATACCGGAATTAAAGGTTTGGATCGAATTCTCGATGGCGGTTTTCCCGAAAATCACGTTTATCTGGTCGAAGGCGAACCGGGCGCGGGAAAAACGACGCTCGCGCTGCAATTTTTGCTCGAAGGCGTCAAAGCCGGCGAATCGGTTTTATACGTTACGCTTTCGGAAACCAAAGACGAATTGATCGAAGTCGCCGAATCGCACGGCTGGTCGCTGGAAAATCTGCATAT
Organism: Acidobacteriota bacterium; assembly: GCA_005790265.1. Classification (GTDB taxonomy): domain Bacteria; phylum Acidobacteriota; class Blastocatellia; order Pyrinomonadales; family Pyrinomonadaceae; genus SXVE01. Next base: position 4,360 of record SXVE01000306.1, read on the forward strand.
TTACGAACTGGTTCCGTCGGGCGACAGCCTCAAACCGGAATCGCAGTACACGATTTTTCATCCGTCGGAAATTGAATTAAACGAGACGACGAGCGCCGTTTTAGCGGAAGTCGAGCGGCTCGCGCCGCGCCGCGTCGTTTTCGATTCGCTGTCGGAAATGCGGCTTCTGGCGCGCGATCCGCTGCGTTACCGCCGCCAGATTCTCGCGCTGAAACAATATTTCGCTCCGCGTAAATGCACGGTTCTGCTGCTCGACGATTTATCTTCGAGCACCGATGATTTGCAGGTTAAATCAATCGTTCACGGCGTTTTAAGTCTCGAACATCTGGCGGTCGAGTACGGTTCGGAGCGGCGTCGGCTGCGCGTCATTAAATTGCGCGGCTCGCAATTTCGCGGCGGTTATCACGATTTCAATATCGAAATCGGCGGATTGCAAGTATTTCCGCGACTGATTGCCGCCGATCACACGCGGGAAATCAAACAGGAAATTATCAAAACCGAAATTAAAGAATTAAACGATTTGCTCGGCGGCGGACTGAATCGCGGAACGAGCACGCTCATCATCGGTCCCTCCGGTTCCGGCAAATCATCGCTCGCCGCGCATTTCGCCATTGCCGCCGCCGCGCGCAAAGAAAAAGCCGCCGTTTTCGTTTTCGATGAAGTGCGCGAAATTTATATTAAGCGCACCACCGGAATCGGCAAATCGGTTGAAGATTATATTGATGAAGGTTTGATGAGCGTGCAGCAGGTAGATCCGGCTGAATTAACGCCCGGCGAATTTGCGAATGCGATCATCACGGCGGTTGAAAAAGACGAAGTGCGCGTCGTGATTATTGACAGTCTCAACGGTTATCTGAACGCGATGCCGGAAGAAAAGTTTTTGACGATTCAGATGCACGAATTGCTCACTTATCTCAATCGGCAAGGAATAATCACCGTGATGATCATGGCGCAGCACGGATTTTTGGGCGCGGCGATGGCGTCGCCGGTTGATGTCAGTTACTTGGCGGACACGGTTTTGATGCTGCGTTATTTTGAGGCGCAGGGCGCGATCAACCGCGCGATTTCCGTTGTCAAAAAACGAACCGGCTTTCACGAAAATACGATTCGCGAATTCAAGATAACGCCGGAAGGAATAAAGGTCGGCGCTCCGCTAACCGAATTTCAAGGCGTGTTGAGCGGCACTCCCGTCTACAGCGGAGAAAATAATTCATTAATTTCAAAAACCGGCAATGACGACTGAAAACCACATGAAACGCGATGAACGAATCCTGATCTTTGCTCCGACCGGCAGAGATGCAGAGTTAACCGCGCGTTTTTTGAACAGTGCCGGACTGACGCCGAAAATCTGCACAACGGCGTCGCAGTTGTGCCGCGAAATCAGCGGCGATGTCGGCATCGTCTTTTTAACCGGCGAAACGCTCACGGCGGAAACGCTTTTTTGCATTAAAGAAGCGCTGCGCGAACCGCCGCCGTGGTCGGACGTTCCGATTATCGTTTTGACGAGCGGCGGCGGCGACACTCCGGCAAACGCCGATACGCTCGCGCATCTTGCCGAAATAGGAAATGTCACGCTGATCGAGCGTCCGGTCAGATTGATGACGCTCATCAGCACGATTAATTCAGCACTGCGCGCGCGGCGGCGACAGTATGACGCGCGCGACTTTCTGATTGCCGAATCCGAATCGAAAGAAGCGCTTCGGCAAAGCGAAGAACGTTTGCGCGTCGCGCTCGAAGCCGCGCATCTCGGCGCGTGGGAACTGGATTTAAAGAGCGGCGGCTTCAATTGTACCGACAACTGCAAAGCGCATTTCGGACTGACGCCGGAAAGAGAATTTTCGTACGCGCATTTTTCGGGAATGATTCATCCTGACGACCGCGAAAAAGTTTCGCAGGCGATTGAACAAGCGATTGTCAAGCGGGAAAGTTACCGCACCGAACACCGCGTCATTTGGGAAGACGGCACTCTGCACTGGGTTTTGGCGAGCGGCATCGCCAATTACGACGCCCACGGAGCCGCGTATAATATGGTCGGCGTCACCGTTGATTTTACCGAGCGCAAACTGGTCGAAAAACACCGCGAAGAATTGCTC
>SXVE01000307.1 GCA_005790265.1 Acidobacteriota bacterium
GAGCCGGTTGAAAACTGAAATTTTCAACCGGCTCTTTTTTGTTTTGAACAGTAAGTTTATCTGGTAGTACCAACGTTAATTTTGATTTCTTCGGTGGTTTTTTTAGTTCCGCCCAAAAATCCGCTGTAATACAAAGCTCCGGCGATGATTGCGACAATGATAATCATTGCAATCGCCCAAATTAGATTGTTTCCGGTTCCATTTTCGTCAGCCATATTTGACTCCTTCTTTTTTGATGTAAATTTTATGAATGGTAAAACTGGTTGAAGAATCAGCAAATGCAGTGCCAATTTCTTCAATTGTTCATTATGAACTGATTTACGACGATTAGAAAAGGCTAAAAGTGTAAAAATCAGTCATCAATACGGATTTCTTCGTAGCGAATTAATACGGCATTCGGGCGAGAAAAGAATTCGCGTTCGAGCAAAATAAATAATACACGCCGAGAATTATTATCAATTTCCAAAATTTTTTATATTTAAAGCGCCATACGTTAGAACGGGCATAAACATTGCGTTAAACCGGTTAAAGAAAAAGTGCGAAAGCGAATCTTAGCAAGAAAGTATTTTTTAGAATGGCGCAGGTTGTCGAAAATTTAAGCGGCGAAACGGAAACGGGAGTTTTCAATCTTTCTTATCTCGTTCTGGCAGTGCTGCTGCTGCTCACTCTCGGCGTTACATACAACTTTTATAAAAGCGCGAAAACAAAAGATTCGATCAGATTCAGCAATCAGATCAACCGCTTTAATAATTCCATCGAAAACAACATCAATTTATACGTCGCGCTGCTCAGCGGTTCCAAAGGATTTATTGAAACGACGCCGAATCTGAGCCGAAAAAACTTTGCCGATTATATCAACAGTCTTGATCTGCAAAACAAATATACGGGCGTGCAGGGAATCGGATTTTCAAAAATCATCAGTCCGGCGGAACGCGCCGATATCGTCAGATTAATGCAAAGCCGGGAATACAGCGATTCCAATATTTTCCCTGTTTTTCAGAAAGATTTCCAGCAGGCGGTTTTGTTTTTTGAACCGCTCAACGAAAGCAATCGGCGGGCAATCGGTTTCGATATGTCTGTTGATCCGAATCGTCAAGAAGCGATGACGCGGGCGCGCGAAACCGGAAACGCATCGGCTACCGGCAAAGTTGCGCTGATTCAGGAAAAAGAAGGCGAAAATCAAAGCGGATTTTTGATTTACCTGCCGGTTTACGCCAATGAAAGTAACGCCGATTCAACCGGCGTTGCGGCGCGGCGCGTTCAGGGATTTGTTTTCAGCCCGTTTCGCGGCAACAAATTCCTGAGCGAAATTCACAAAAATATTCCCGACAAAGACATTGAGATAAAAATTTATGACGCGAGCGCCGATCCGTCGAATTTGATCGCGCAAAGCGAAAATCGAAATTTGCAGACGGACAATCTCTCAAATATTACGGACGAGCATTACGCCGCTTTGAGCGAAGTGCAGATTGCCGGTCGAAAATGGGTGATCGAGTATAATTCGCTGCCATCGTTTGCCGAACAATCAAGCGTCAGCTGGACGCCTTTGATTCTGACGTGCGGTTTTATTCTCAGCTTAATATTATTCGGTCTAACCTATTGGGAAGCGGCAGCGCGATTTAAGATGGAAAAAACCGCCGCTGAGCTTTTCGAACTGCAAAAGCAGAAGCAGATTTTGCTTGAAAATGAACGCGACGCCAGACAAACCGCTGAATACGCGAATGCGACCAAAGACGATTTTATTTCGATTATTTCGCACGAATTGAAAACGCCGCTCAATGCTATCGCCGGTTGGACGCGAATTCTCAAAACAAACGAGATATCAGCCAATACCAAATCGCTGGCTCTCCAAAAAATTGATAAAAATCTGCGTGCGCAGGCTTCGCTCGTCGAACAATTACTGGGATATTCGGAAATCATCGCGGGCAAAACCAATCTGCAAAAAGAGGAAATTGACTTTGCCGCGTTGTTTCAAGAAGCGATCAACGAAATCAAACCGCTCGCCGACGAAAAGAAAATCGAATTGCAGACCACTTTTGACGCGGGCGCGGCGCAGATCGCCGGAGATCGCGAGAAACTTAAAATAGCGATTCAGAATTTACTCACGAACGCCGTCAAATTTTCACAAAACGGCGGCAAAATCGAAACCGCGATTGCGCGGCGCAACGGAAATGTGGAACTGACGGTTAAGGATTACGGACGCGGAATCAACGCCGATTTTCTGCCGCAGATTTTTGAAAGATATAAACAAGCCGACAACCCGAACGTCAGAGATTACGGCGGCTTGGGTTTAGGTTTAACGGTTACCAGGCACATTATCAACTTGCACAAAGGAAAAATCACCGCGCACAGCGACGGGAAAGGAAAAGGATCGACTTTTACCATCGTTTTGCCGACCGGCAGCAGCACTTAAACTGTATTGTTTTGTTTCAATTGGAAAAGCGTTTCCTCTTGATGATCGCTGATACGCCCGCCTGAACTCTCTGCAAAATGTTGTTTTCCACTTTGGATTCGCTGGCATAGTAATTGCGGGCAAAGTGAATAGAGATAATTCGGAATGTTTTATCGCTTTCCCCGTCAAACAAAACATTTCGCAGAACAAAGGGAGAAAATCAAATGAAAACTAAATTAACAAGCTTTTTTATAATGGCTTTTGCCTTTTTGCTTTTAGCAAACTTTAATATTTCGGCGCAAATTCGCCCGTATCGGGTTAACGATACGCAAGTTCAGTCGGTTTTAACCAGACTTGAGACGAGAAGCGATAATTTTCGCCGTGAAATTGATCGTTCGTTAGATAACAGCCGTCGCGACGGGACGCGCGCTGAAGATAACATTGCGCAATACGTTACTGACTTTGAAAACGCGACCGACAGCTTGCGCCGCAATTTTGATGAGCGCGATTCGACCGTTGCTGACACGCAGGAAGTTTTAGAGCGCGCTTCGTTCATCAACGAATTTATGCGTACCAATCGCGTTTCAGTGCAGGCGCAGAATCAGTGGAATTTGATTCGCAACGATCTGAACTTGCTGGCTGGCTATTATCAGGTGAACTGGAATTGGAACGGTCGAGTAAATTCGGTGCCCGCCGCTTCAACGCGTCCGTACACGGTTTCGGATACGCAGCTGCAAACTTTGCTGACGCGAATCGAACAGCGCACCGACGCGTTTCGCCGCAGCGTTGACGGAAATTTCGACAACAGCCGCCGCAACGGAACGCGAACCGAAGACAATATCACGCAGTTCGTTACTGATTTTGAAAACGCGACTGACAGCTTGCGCCGCAATTTTGACGAGCGCGATTCGATCAGCGCAGATGTCGAAGAAGTTTTAAGCCGCGCTTCAGCGATTGATCAGTATATTCGCAACAACCGCATTGGTGTTGCGTCGGAACGTCAGTGGAATCTTCTGCGCAGCGATTTGAATACGCTGTCCGGCTACTATCGTGTTAATTGGGATTGGAACAACACGAGCGCTCCGGTTTACGGTAATTTCGATACGCGTTTGACCGGAACGTATCGCTTGAACATCAGCCAGAGCGATAACGTCAATAATATCGTTGATCGCGCCTTGACGAGCGCGCGTTCAAACGCCAATCAGCGCGACCGAATTCAGCGAAATTTGGAGCGCAGACTAACGCCGCCCGACGTTTTAGCGATTGAAAAACGCGGTCAGAACGTGACGGTTTCGTCTTCGATGTCGCCGCAGATTTCATTTTCCGCCGATAACGTCGCTCGTTCTGAAACCAACGCCAACGGTCGAACAGTGCAGACGAGAGCGGTTGCGACTAGTAATGAAGTAACGATCAATTATGAAGGCGACCGCGTCAATGATTTTTACGTTAGTTTTTCGCCGATCAATAATAATCAGTTGCGCGTCACGCGCCGCGTTTATCTGGAAAACAGCAATACGACCGTGACCGCCAACAGCGTTTACGATAAAACGAATAACGTTGCTGATTTGACAGCGGGCAATTCGAACAGTAATAACGGTAACTGGTCGGGAAACAATGGTAATAACAACAACAACGTCGGCAATATCAACGATTTCGTCGTTCCGAACAACACTCGTATTACCGCTGTGCTGCGCAATTTGATTGACACGAAAGTAACGCAGAACGGAGATCGTTTTCAGCTTGAAGTAACTTCGCCGTCGCAATTTAACGGCGCGGTGATCGAAGGGCGTATTGTCAATGCCGACAGTTCTGGACGCGTTTCCGGTCGAGCAAATCTCTCGATGGAATTTGACACGATTCGTTTAGCAAACGGGCAGAGCTACCGCTTTGCCGGATTTATTGAATCATTGAAATCCGCAACCGGGGAAAACGTGCAGATTAATAACGAAGGAACCGTGCGAGACAGCAATCAAACGACCAAAACCGTGACGCGCGCGGGAATCGGCGCGGCGCTCGGCGCAATTATCGGCGCAGTGGCGGGCGGCGGACGCGGCGCGGCACTCGGCGCGGCGGTCGGAGCCGGAGCCGGAGCCGGAACCGTGATTTTGCAGGGACGAGACAACATTCAGCTTGCTCAAGGTTCGGAATTCACGATCACGGCGTCGGCACCGAACAGCGTGAGATAATTTGTTAATCGCAAACGGAAAGAATAATTTCAATAATTATTCTTTCCGTTTTTTCGATTAATCTCGATTAATAAAATTTTTACTGTCTGAAACAAACGGCAACAGCATTTTTTGCTTTGTCGGGAGTTTTACGGAAAGCGAATTTATCAAAATAAAAGGTGGCAATTATGGCAGAACACGAAGAAAAAACCGAAACCAGCAACCGGGAAGCGATGGATGCTGACCGCCAAAATAATCAGCGCGGAGAATGGAACGCCGATCAGATTACCGATGAAGCCAGCCAAAAAAGCGGCGATGAAATCGAGCGGGAAATAAGACGCGGCGATGAAACCAAAGGCGACGCCGACAATCGCGACGTCGCCGGCGGAGCCGATTCAAAAGATACGCCGCAGGGACGCGAAGAAGCGAAAAACGACCGCGAAGGAAAAGCAAACGTCAATGGTTGAGAATAAACTGCAGTCGAATGAAGCACGGCGAACGGCGAATTTACGCGCCGCTTGCCGGCATCGTGCCGAGTCAGCCAAAAAACGGATTTAATCTTGCGCTGCCGATTGTCATTGCGATTGTCGCTTATATGATTTTGCGCTTAATCACTAACGGTTTGCTGCGGCTGTTCGCTCATCGCAAAACGACTGTATAAATTTCCGGTTTATTAAAAAGTTTGGATGAAAATCCATGGCGGTTTCAACCCGTATGAAAAGTCGAGAGCAATCTCGACTTTTTTTTCGCGGCATCCGAATTTAATGTTTCACATCAATTGAAAACGCGAAAAAGGTTCTGCTCGTTATGAACAGAACCTTTTGCAATATAATTGATTGTTCGGAATTATTATTCGCAGCCGGAATGTCCGCAATCGCAGGCGATTTCCGTCAAATCCTGATCAACCGCGTCTTCGCAGTGTTGACTGCAATACTTTGAATCACCGTTCGCCGGGCAGTGACACAGTTCGTGTCCGCATTTATTAACATCCGCCATAAGAAATTTCTCCTTGGAATATTGAAAATTTTGCCGGATTTCAGCAATATTTTGATTATAGACAAATGAGCGGCAATAAACAATAATTTGTCGAAACAACGTTGCCGACGGCGATATTCAAACAATGAACGGCGCTGCTGAACTGACGCGGGGAGAGAGAAAAAAAGATGAGCGGATGGAAAGGAAAGCTGGAAAATTTGGTAGAGAATATTGATAATTTTTCGGACGATTTTAGAGAACGATTGAGAAAAAACAAGGATGACGACAGATTATTAACGATTATTCCTTTTATCGGTTACGGAACGACCAAAACGGTTTTGTTAAGCGGGCGCGTGATTGAAAATAAATACGATATCACGCCGCAGAAAGACGACGGAAGATGGGAAAATCTCAAAAATCTATATAAAAGATTTGAAACCGACGAAGTTTCCGGCGCGCGCGTGCGGGCAACGTTTCTCGAAACGACTGTGGAAACGGAAACCGATGCCGAAGGTTATTTTAATGCGGCGCTCGACGTCAACGGCGTTTTGCCTGATGAATTGTTTCACGAGGTCGAGCTGCATCTGCTTGCACCCGAGGAAAATGAATCGTCGGCGCGAGTTGCCGCGCAAGTTCTCGTTCCGCCCGCAACGGCGCGATTCGGCATCATCAGTGATTTGGACGATACGGTTTTAACGACCAACGTCACCAACAAATTGAAAATGTTTCTCACCGTCGCCCTGCGCAACGAATATACGCGGCTGCCGTTCAGAGGCGTCGCCGCATTTTACCGAGCGCTGCGCAAGGGAATCGGCGGCGCGGAAAACAATCCGATCTTTTATGTTTCAAGCAGCCCCTGGAATCTTTACGCGCTGCTCACAGAGTTTTTGAGAATTCAGGAAATTCCGCTCGGACCTTTGTTTTTGAAGGATTTCGGCAGCCACACTTTTTTTTCATCGAGCGATCATCAAAGCCACAAAATCACCAATATCGAAAAGATTTTAAACGCGTATCCGCATCTGCCGTTTATTTTGATTGGCGACAGCGGCGAGCAAGACCCGGAAATTTACGCCGAAATTGTTCGCCGGTTTCCGCAACGAATTCTGGTGATTTATATTCGCAACGTCAATCTCGATCCGGACAGAGTCGCGGCGATTGAAAGTTTAATTACCGAAATCAAAATTGCCGGAAGCCAGCTCGTTCTCGCGCCGGACACGCAATTTGCCGCCGCGCACGCCGTTGCGCAAAATCTGATCGCGGCGGAAGAATTGGAGTTGGTTGAAATTGAAAAGCTGGAAGACGACGCGGCGGCAACCCAGCAAAGTTTCGCCGAAGAAGATTAGACTTTTGTTGATGAAATTTGAAACTCAAATAAGAAAAAAGCTCCAAACATTTAAGTTTGGAGCTTTTTTTCTGTCGTGTGCGGCGGTTAGTTAATCGTAATTGTTTGATCGCATCGCCGCGCTGGTCACTTTTTGCCGTATTGTTTAGCGGACAAAAGCGGACGGAGCGGGCACGTCACCGTTTTGTCCGAAACGAGTCGAAGTGAATCCGGCAGTCGAGCGCTGTAAATACCACGTTCCCGCCGACGGACGAAATACCGCTAAATCCGCGCGTCCGTCGCCGTCGTAATCCGCCGGAGCCGGAAAGTCTTCGCTCGCGCCGAATTGCAGCGAGAAAAACGCGTTATTTGAACTGTTCGTGCGATACCAGAAACCGGTCGAAGGACGATAAACGGCGACATCGGTTTTCCCGTCGCCGTCATAATCCGCTGCGACCGGTTTGTCTTCCGGCGCGCCGAACTGCGTAAATGCAAACGCATTATTCGAGCTGTTCGTTCTGTACCAATAGCCGGTCGAAGGACGATACACCGTGATATCGGCACGCCCGTCACCGTCAAAATCGCCGACTATGGGTTTGTCTTCCGCAGCGCCGAACTGCACTGAGAAAAACGCATTGTTCGTCGAATTAAGCCGATACCAGCTGCCCGACGAAGGACGATA
>SXVE01000031.1 GCA_005790265.1 Acidobacteriota bacterium
CCTGCGGTTTTTCCTTTGCCGAATCGGGAATAAAAAGTCCGCCCGCTGTCTGGTTGGTGTTGTCTTCGATGCGTCGCAGAATCACGCGGTCGTGCAACGGTTTAATGTTTGTAGCCATTTTCTTTCACTCTCCTTTGGATGAAATTAATATTAGATTTAAGATAGCTTTTCGCACCGCGAGCGCTTCGATATTAATTGTTAGCACTCTTGGTTGATGAGTGCTAGTATAAAAAACACAGTTTAACCTGTCAAGCGTGAATCTTAACATTGAGAAAATCTGATAATGTCATTATCAAGTTTATATGTTCATTTCAAAAATAAATGTTTATCCGATTAAATCACTCGGCGCAGTTTCAATAGGAAATGCCGTTGTTGCGGACAAAGGCTTGCATTTAGATCGGCGGCGAATGCTGGTTGACGAGCGCAATCATTTTTTGACGCAGCTCGAAAATGCCGAACTGGCGCGATTTAACATTGCTTTAGACGAACAAAGTTTAATGATTTCTTTTGAAAATGATGAATTGCGCGTTCCTTTTGAAGTTGATGCCGATGAAACGGCGAACGTGAAAATTTGGGGAAGTCTCGTTAAAGCGAGAATTTACTCGCCGGAAATCAATCGCTGGTTTTCCGAACGTTTGCAAATAAATTGTCGTTTGGCGCTGATGCCGGAAGATGGTCGGAGAATCGTCGCGCCGTTTTACGCGGTCAGAAAATTCAAGGACACGGTCAGCTTTGCCGACGCTTATCCGTATCTGCTCATCGGCGAAAAATCGCTGGACGATTTGAATGAAAAACTCGAAAAGCCGGTGCCGATGAATCGCTTTCGTCCGAATTTTGTCGTCGCCGGTTCTGAACCTTTCGCGGAAGATTCGTGGAAGCAAATCAAAATCGGCAGCACGATTTTTCGCGTCGTGAAACCGTGCGCGCGCTGCGTCATGACGACGATTGATCAGGAAAAAGGCGCGCGCGACGGCGCGGAACCGCTCAAAACTCTCGCCGGTTATCGCAACAAAAACGGGAAAGTTTTATTCGGACAAAATTTGATCGCGGAGAACACGGGAGAAACGATAAAAATCGGTGATCGAGTAGAGGTTGTCGAATTCAAAAAATCAGCGCGCGCGTCGTGAGATCAGGCGCTTCGGAAGTTTCGCCGATTCCTGATAATTCGCCACGCGTTTTGACAAAGTATTGCGGTGAATGCCGAGCGCGTCGGCGGTTTTTGAGAGATGTTCGTTATAGCGTTCGAGCGCTTTCTGGATATAGAGCTTTTCAAATTCGGTAATCGCTTCGTTCAGCATAATCTGCCCGTTGAGCATTTCCTCGATCAAAATCTCCATCCGATTTCTAATTTGCATAATCGTAATCTTCAAATAATTTAAAGCGGAAAAATCAGCCGCATCATCGTCAAACTCGCGAAAAATCAAAATCAATTCAATTTTTGCCGAATTTTGCGCGGCTTTTTATTGTTCCGCGAGCAAAGTTTTTCCGGTCAGCAGTTCGTAGGCTTTTAAGTATCTTTCGGTTGTCGCGCGGGCGATGTTCGCCGGAAGTTCGGGAGCCGGAGGCTGTTTGTTCCAGTCGAGGGTTTCCAGATATTCGCGCACAAATTGTTTATCGAACGACGGCTGCGCTTTGCCGGGCGCGTAAGTATCCGCCGCCCAGAAGCGCGATGAGTCCGGCGTTAAAACTTCGTCTATCAAAATAATTTTGCCGTCTTCATCCGTGCCGAACTCAAATTTAGTGTCGGCGATAATGATGCCGCGCGACAACGCATAACGCGCGGCTTCTTCATAAATTCGCAAAGCGGTCGAGCGCAGATGTTCGGCGGCTTCGGTGCCGACGATGGCGGCAAATTGCGCTTCGGTAATATTTTCGTCGTGTCCGGCGGCGGCTTTGGTCGAAGGCGTAAAAATCGGCTGCGGAAGTCGTTCGCACTGCTGCAAATTCGGCGGCAGTTCGTGTCCGCAGATTTTGCCCGTCGCTTGATAATCTTTCCAGCCGGAGCCTTCGAGATAACCGCGCACCACGCATTCGACCGGAAAAACTTTTGTGCGCTTAACCAGCATCGAACGATTGCGCAGCATCTCGCTGCGCCGCACCGATTCGGGCATCTGATCAAAATCAGCCGTGATCAGATGATTTTCGGTAATGTTGCTAAGCCGTGCAAACCAGAATTCGGACAGCGCCGTTAAAACCGCTCCTTTGTGTTCAATCGGTGTCGGCAAAATACAGTCGAAAGCCGAGAGCCGGTCGGTCGCCGCGAGCAGTAAAAGATTTTCGCCGACCGCGTAAACATCGCGCACTTTGCCTCTGTGCAGCAGCGGCAAATCTTCTATTTTGGTTTCCGAAACCGTCAAAACTCCCGTCATAATTCTCGCGCCAGCCAAACTGTAAATTTGATTTGATTGATAACTTTATTATGAATTTAATTTTTGGTAAAGGTCGAAAAAAAACTATTTTCAGCTCACGCCTGCGGAGTTTTGTTTAATTATGTTAAAAAATATTGATTATGTTAAAATTTTTGATGACATTTGTGGAAAATTGTGCATAATAACAATGAGCCGAGTGCGCACCGCCAAAAGGCTCTTTTGCCGATACCCGAAATTTCCCAGCCCGAAAAACTCTTTCGCCCGCGCACATTAAGCAAATAAACAAATATGAATCAGATTTTATACGTTCGCAGCAAAGCATTCGCTCTTTTTTCGCTCGTTCTTTTTTTAACGGTTGAATCGTGGGCGCAGATGCCGTCGGTTTATGTTCCGCAGCAACAGGAGCAGCAGGCGCCGCTCGCCGCCGAAGACGATACGTGGTGGTACGTCACTATTTTTCTGCTCGGCGTCGGTTTGGTCGGTGCCGTTATTTGGTGGAACACGACGCGCAAAACCAATCAGCAGGAAACTGGAACCAGCGTCAGAAACGCCGCAAAAAGCGCCAAGCCCGCGCCAAAAAGCGAGCACTTCGACGCCGAACAGGAACTGGAATGGTATCGCAAAAATTATAAAGCGGCGAAAGCCGCTGAGCCGGAGAGATATCCGAAAAATTTTCCGCGAACGAGCAAAGTATTAAACGAAACCGCAAATTTCAGAGCGCCGCAGGAAAACTCTGCCCGCGAAAACAAGGAAGAGAAAAAAGAACTCGAATTCGCCGAATTGCCGGTGGCGACGTTTGAAGAAATGCGCCGCGCAAGCAGTTTCGAACTTTTGCCGCTGTCGAATGATCCGGCGCTGCTCAGCGCTATCGAACAATCGAGCGATGAAATGGAAGAAGATGAAGAATTGAGAGATTTATCCCTGCGCGTTCTGGCGGCGTTTAAGACGCGCAATGCGGCGGAATCGCTCGGACAAATCGCGCTCTACGATCTTTCGGCAAATCTGCGCTCGAAAGCGGTCGCGGCGCTGGCGGATTTTGATCACGAATCGGTTTTTGAAAATATTCTGCTGGCGTGCGCCGATCCGACGCGAGAAGTGCGCGCTTCCGCCGCGCGCGGTTTGTTCCGGCTCAGTTTCGACCGCGCCGACGCGTGGACGCGAATCGTTGAAACGAACGATGAGTTTCGGATGCGGCAGGCGGCGCGCGCCGCCGTCGAAGCGGATTTGGTTGAAAGATCGTTTGACCGTTTGATTCACGAAGATCATAAAATCGCGTATGAAGCGTTCGCTTTGACCGTTTTGCTCATCAAAGCCGGCGAAAGCGAAAAGGTTTTCGGCGCGATCGAAAATCATCGCAATCAAAAAGTAAAACTCGCGCTGCTGCACGCGCTGAAAATCGCCAACGATGAAAACGTGCTGCCGAATCTTTACGCGCTGCTGGAAAATAACGCCGTCTCGCCGGAATTAAAGAAAAAGGCGGACGAGGCGATTCAAAGTTTCGAGTTGGTCACCGCGTAATCAAAAGCTGTTAAAAGTTTTTTCTGACAAAAAAGCTGTGCACGGTTTTGCCTGCCGCGAGAAAAGAATTTTCAATCTCGCACAGACGAAACCGCGCGCGGCTTTTTTATTTTATTTCGGCGTTTTTTGAGAAAATCCGCCTGTGCATTTGCGCCGCTTTCACGTTAAAATTAACGAATGCAGTTTAAAATCGTTTCGGAAAACGTGCCGAAGGGCGATCAGCCCGAAGCCATTCGTCAACTTGTGCAGGGCTTAAACGAAGGCGCGAAAGATCAAGTTTTACTCGGAATTACGGGCAGCGGAAAAACTTTTTCCATCGCCAACGTCATTCAGGAAGTGCAGCG
>SXVE01000308.1 GCA_005790265.1 Acidobacteriota bacterium
GAGCGTGCCAAAATCAATCGGCGCAGCGAAACGACCGGAAAAACGCGCAAAAACCTGATTTTTACTTTGTTAATGCTGTCGTTTATCAGCGCGGACAAACAATTATGTATTGATAAAAGACAGTCGGCTTGTATTAAATTTTGGCGAAATAAGTCTTTTCTTTTGGCAATTTCCGATAAAAATGAGAAAATCGTTTTTTGCTGAGTCGCCCAAATTCTTTTCTTACACTTTTAACAACGCGGAAGAGAAAACCTGTTTTTATATCTGCGCGAGCGAAATTTAACTAATGTTCGACATCGAAAAACTTTTCAGCGCTGAACCGCGCCACGTCGCCCGCGCGATTACCAAGATAGAAAACGGGTCTGCCGACGCCGCCGAAATTATGAAAGCCGTTTTTCCGAAAACCGGAAACGCTTTGATTATCGGCATTACCGGCTCGCCGGGCGCGGGAAAATCTTCGCTCGTTGACCGGCTGGCGCTTCATTATAAAAATGCGGGCGACCGCATCGGAATTATCGCCGTTGATCCGTCAAGTCCGTTTTCCGGCGGCGCGATTTTAGGCGACCGCATTCGGATGGCGACGCTCGGACTCGACAAAAACGTGTTTATTCGTTCGATGGCGACGCGCGGCAATCTCGGCGGCTTATCGCGCACAACCGTTGATGCGGTGGCAATTTTAGACGCCGCCGGTTTTGATAAAATCATCGTTGAAACGGTCGGCGTCGGTCAGGACGAAGTGGAAATCGTCAAAACCGCAGACGTTTCGGTCGTCGTGCTCGTTCCCGGAATGGGCGACGATATTCAGGCGATCAAAGCCGGAATAATGGAAATCGGCGATGTTTTCGTCATCAATAAATCCGACCGCGAAGGCGTTTTGCGCACGGAAAAAGAACTCGAAGCGCTTTTGTCGCTCGCGCACCGACCGGATTTCTGGAATCCGCCGATTGTAAAAACCGTCGCAACGGAAAATAAAGGCATCGAAGATTTAGCAAAAGCCATCGAAAGTTACGATTCGTTTCAAAAAAGCGGTGAGAATATCGAACGGCGCAAATCAATTGCGCGCTGGCGGCTTTTGGAAATTCTGCGCGAAAAACTGCTCGCCGATGCTTTAAGCAAAAACGGCGCGTACGAAAAACTCGATCGGCTCGCGCTCGAAATCGCCGAAAAACGCAACAATCCGTATTCAGCGGTCGAAGAAATTTTAAAATCATAATGAAAATCAATCATTTGGGAATCGCGACGAAAGGAATTGACGAGGCGTTGAAGTTTTGGGCGGGCGCGCTCGGGCTCGAAAACGTGCATACGGAAACGGTCGAAGATCAAAAAGTGCGCGTCGCGATGCTGCCGATTGGCGACACGCGCATCGAATTGCTCGAAGCGACGGCGGACGATTCGCCGATTGCCAAATTCGTTGAAAAACGCGGCGGCGGAATTCATCATATCGCCGTTGAAGTGGAAAACATCGAAGAAAGTCTGGCGAAACTTAAAAGCGAAGGAATGCGTTTAATTGATGAAAGTCCGCGCGTCGGCGCCGAAAATTGTTTGGTCGCGTTCGTGCATCCGTCTTCGGCAAACGGAGTTTTACTGGAATTAGTGCAGAAACAGTAACGATAATATTTAACATTTAACATCTGCTATTTACTCTGAATTTTGCGGTAAATAGCAGATGTTAAATGTTAAATGAAGATTAATGAATATATAAAAGAGAGGATTTAATAAATTGAGCAGTTTAACAAAAATATTAGTTTTGGTCGGCGTAATCCTGGCAATCGGTGCCGGTTTGGTAGTTTGGAAAAGTAAAGTCGGCAGCCATCACGGCTCGGCAAATCTTAATACGATTAGCAAAGAGGAAATGGAAATTCTTTTAAAAGATGCCAATCCGATGATGCTCAAACGCCTTGCCGATGATCCGAAACTCAAAGAACAGCAAACGGAAAGCCTCGAACAGCTTCTTGCGCTGGCGAGTCAAGCGCGCAAAGAAGGATTGACGGACGATGAAAATATCAAAGCCGAAATGGAAAACGTTCGCGCGGAATTGATTGCCGTCAATTACGATAAAGAAATCAATAAAGACAAAGGTCAAATGCCGCCGTTCGGATTTATTAGCGAAGATCAGGTGAAAGAATTCTGGAGCAAAAACAGCGACGCGGAATTCCAGAAATCATTAAACGCGAAAATTGAACTTTACAAACGGCAGAATCCGGAAGCGAAAGTTCCCGAAATTACGCCGGAACAAATGGAACAGGCGAAAGATTCTTACGCGAAAATCAAAATCTACGAAAAAGAATTTGAAGATAAAGTAAAATCCGGCGAAATCAGCAAAGAATTGCAGACCAAAATTGAACTGCAAGTAAAACTTCAGCAAGCGCAGTTTTTAGCTCGCCTTTACGCGGAAAAAATCGCCGATAAAATCAAAGTTACCGACGAAGATATTAATAAATATATCGCCGAGCATCCGGAATTAGACCCGAAAGATAAGCGCGCAAAAGCCGAAGAGATTTTGAATCGCGCGAAAGCGGGCGAAGATTTTGCTAAATTAGCCAACGAATTCAGTCAGGATCCGGGCAACAAAGACCCGAAAGGCGAATTGCAGGGCGGAATTTACAAAGACGTGCCGAAAGGCAGAATGATGCCGGAATTTGAAGCGGCGGCGCTCGCGCTCGAACCCGGACAAATCGCGCCGAATCTGGTCGAAACGCCGTACGGTTTTCACATCATTAAATTAGAGAAAAAAGGCACCGGGAAAGATCAAAGCGGACAGCCGTCAGAAACTTACGATGCCCGCCACATCCTAATCATGACCGGCGTCAAAGACCCGGAAAATCCGATGTCGCGCGAAATGCCGGTGAAAGATTTCGTTAAAGGAAAACTGGAACAGGAAAAAGAAAAACAGGTGCTTGACGAATTGATCGCCAGCAACAACGTCAGCGTCGCCAAAGATTTTGTTATTCCCGAAGTTTCCGAACAGCAAATGCAGGAAACGCAGCAAAAGATGATGCAGCAGCAAATGCAGCAAATGCAGATGCAAGGCGGCGCACCGGGCGGCGAAGGAGCGCCGCCGCCGCCGGCAGCAAAAGAAGCGGCTCCGGCAAAACCGGCAGCGAAAAAATAAACTTTTTAACGTAAAACGGAAAACGGAAAATGGAAAAAAAAGAATTGATTCTTGATTTTCTATTTTCCATTTTCCGTTTTACATTTTACATTATGTTTTTAGGCGATTACAGAATTGAAATTATTCCCGATACGGAATTTCGGCTCGACGGCGGCGCGATGTTCGGCGTTGTGCCCAGAGTTTTGTGGGAAAAAGCCGCGCCGCCCGACC